>PLWR01000202.1 GCA_003165615.1 Acidobacteriota bacterium
TGGTGATCCGGCCCTATCTGGCGGACCTGACGGAATCTGAATTGATGACGATTATGACGGCTGGCATGGCGCATATCGCCGGATCGGTGTTCGGCGCGTATGTCCTGTTTGGAGCGGAAGCGCGCCACCTGTTGACCGCGGTGGTGATGACCGCTCCGGGGACCATTGTGCTGTCCAAGATGCTGGTGCCGGAAACCGGCCACCCCAAAACCTCAGGCAATGTCAAACTCACGGAGGAAGGGAAGCCCATTAATTTGTTGGACGCCGCATCGCGCGGAGTTTCCGACGGCCTGCATTTGGCGCTGAATGTCGCTGCCATGCTGGTGGCGTTTGTGGCGCTCATTTACCTGATCAACCTGGGGTTGGGCACAATTCACACCACTCTTCAAACCCTGCTAGGTTATCCCCTGGCGCCGGTGGCATGGCTGTTGGGTGTCCCTTGGAAAGACGCCGCCGCGATCGGGAACTTGATGGGCACCAAAGTGGTGGTGAATGAGTTCGTGGCCTTTTCCATGCTCGGTCCGCTCAAGGGACACATCGCCGAGCGCTCTTTCACTATTGCTACTTTCGCTCTTTGCGGGTTTGCCAACTTTTCTTCCATCGGGATTCAAATCGGAGGAATCGGCGCGCTGGCTCCTACACGGAAACAAGACTTGGCCCGGCTGGGATTCCGGGCGCTCATCGCGGGCACCTTAGCCAATTATCTGGCGGCGGCCATCGCTGGGCTGCTGCTGGCGTGAACATAAGACGAAACTGGAAACTCGAAACTCGCCCCGACATCGAATTTCGAGTTTCGAATTTCCAGTTTCGCGTCACCTTGAATTCGGACCACGGAAACGGTGAGCATCATGGCTCGTCGCACATCAATAGGCACTCACCACTCACCGCATGGTTATGAAGAGGCGGAGCAAGCGGCGGCGCACATTCGCTCTCGCGGCTTCGCCCCGCGCGTTGCCATCACGCTCGGTTCCGGATTGGATGAGGTTGTGGGCCGGCTGCACACACAGGTGAAGATTCCCCACAAACTCATCCCCCACTTCCCTGGGACGACGGTGCAGGGGCACTGTGGCACCCTTCATTTGGGAACCTGGAACGGCGTCCCCGTGGCCATTCTGGAAGGTCGTGTGCACTGTTACGAAGGTCATGCGCCCTCCGCCGTGGTGTTTCCCGTGCGTGCGTTGGCACTGGCGGGGGTTGAGACTTTCATTTTGACTTGCGCCGCGGGTGGCATCGCCGCGAAATCGAAGCCCGGTGGCTTCATGGTTTTCTCCGACCACCTGCACCTGCAAGGAGTGAATCCTCTCGTCGGGGTTCACGACCCGCGCTGGGGAGCACAATTCGTGGATTTGACCGAGGCCTACGATCCCCGCTTGCGCCGCATCACACGGAAAGCGGCAACCAGGCTGCGTGTACCATGCTTCGAAGGCGTCTACGCTTCGTTGCTGGGTCCCACCTATGAGACGCCGGCGGAAATCCGCGCCTTGAAGGGCATGGGCGCCGATGCGGTGGGAATGTCCACGGTGCCGGAGGTGATGGCGGCCCGGCAATTAAAACGCCGTGTGCTGGCCATCGCCACGATTTCCAACCACGCCGCGGGGCTGGCAGGAAAGCCCCTCTCGCATGAAGAGGTGCTCACGGCGGGGCGCGCCGCTTCGCGCCACCTCGCCGATCTTCTCGATGAGATCCTGCCGCAAATTGGTGAGGGGAGCCAGAGGCCATGAATCCTGAAGAACTCATCGCACGCGCTGGGGAGGTTCGGGAGAACGCCTGCGCCGACTACTCCCACTACAAAGTGGGGGCAGCATTGGTGGCGTCGAGTGGCAAGGTCTATACGGGGTGCAACATCGAGAACTCCACTTACGGGCTGACGGTGTGCGCCGAGCGCGTGGCGCTGTGGAAGGCCCTTTCCGAGGGCGAAAGGAAATTCACGCAAATTGCGGTGGTGACTTCCAGCGAGCCTCCTGCGTCACCCTGCGGCGCCTGCCGGCAGCTCCTCTGGGAATACTGCGGCGACATCGAAGTCATTCTCGCCAATCTGCAAGGTTTCCGAAAAACTCTTAACCTCTCGGAAATCTTTCCCCGTCCGTTTGATCAAAGTTTTCTCTGAGACGAGGCACGGTAAGACAGCAGATCTTCCTCATAACACCAAGGAAATAAGCGGCGGCCTGCAGAACAAACCTCCGCCCCCCTTTCGGGGACGGTCTCTAAACCGTACCTCAGGCTCGTGCCTATACCCCACCCACAGGAGGCAAGTTCTCAGGGTAACGGATTCTGGCGTAGCCCGGTTTAATGGCTGTATAGATGATGCGGATGCGCTCCGCGTAAGGAAGGAAAGAACTCTTCATGGAGTTGATGGTAATCTTTTCGAAGTCATCCAACCCCAATCCAAACGTGTCCATCGCCACCTGAAATTCGTTGCTCATGCTGGTGCGGCTCATCAGCCGATTGTCGGTGTTAAGGGTAACGCGAAACTGTTGTCGATAAAGCACCTTGAAGGGGTGGTCGGCGATAGTAGGAATGGCGCCGGTGTGGACATTACTGGAAAGGCAGATTTCCAGCGGAATGCGCTTGTCCAGGACGTACTGAGCCAGCCCGCCTAACTTCACGCCCGCACCGTCCGTCACCACGATGTCGTCAATCAGGCGTGTCCCGTGGCCAATGCGATGCGCCCCGCAATACTGGATGGCTTGCCAGATGGATTCCTTCCCGTATCCCTCACCCGCGTGGACAGTGATGTTGAAATTCTGGCGCTGGATGTAATGGAACGCGTCGACATGTTTCTTGGGAGGATAGCCGCCCTCTTCACCCGCCAGGTCAAATCCCACCACTCCACGGTCGCGGAAATCCACGGCGAGCTCCGCCATCTCCAGCGATATTTTCATGTTGCGCATGGCGCAGACGATCAATCCCGCCGGAATTTTGAAGTCTCTTCGTCCTCGCTCCAATCCCTTAAGAACGGCAGTGACCACGCCCATGTTGGTCAGCCCTTTTTTGGTGTGGAAGATGGGCGCAAACCTTGTTTCAAAATAGACCACGCCATCATTCTTCAGATCCTCCACTTGTTCATAAGCGACCCGCTCCAGTGCCTCAGCCGTCTGGGTAACCGCGATGGTGTGGGCAAAGCCCTCCAGGTAGCCGCCCAAATCACCCCGATACGCTCCCTGATAGAACCAATCCGCCAGCGCCGCCGGGTCCGCCGTGGGCAGCTTGGTGTACTTGGCGTCCTTCGCCATTTCAATGATGGTCTGCGGCCGCATCGAGCCATCCAGATGCTCGTGCAGGAGAACTTTGGGAAGAGATTGTATCGTGGACTTGTCCAGAAACATTCAGGGTTACCTCCACTGCCCAGTGGGGCAATGACCATTATATGTAATTGCCCCCGACCCGGGGCAGAATTAAGTCCGCTACGCATGGGCGTTTGACCCCCTCACCCCCACAACAAGCAGAACGTGGGGCCCCCTCCGCCTTGCGGTCCCCCCTCTCCCCCAAGAGGGCGGCGGAAGAAGAATCTTTGGCATGGGTACTGTAATCAAGAGTCACTACCCCATTTTGCGTTGGCTTGCAACGTAAACGGGAGTAACCTATATTTTCTAGCGACGGGGATCCGAATATGGAATTCGTAACAGGGCTTGAATGCGTTTTTTGCGGCGAAACGTATTCGACGCGCGTTCCTTACACATGTCCAGCGTGTGGACTCACCGGCATGCTGGACGTTCAATACGACTACCCGGCGATTGCCAAACGCCTGACTCGCCGAAGCCTCGCCAAGCGCCCCGAATTCTCGCACTGGCGATACCGCGAGTTGTTGCCCATCCACAAGGATGCTGTGCTGCCGAGCCTTCAGGTAGGCTGGACGCCTGTCATACAGACCCCGTCACTGGCACGTCACCTGGGATTGAAAACTCTCTATCTCAAAGACGACGGACGCAACCCCAGCGGCTCATTGAAGGACCGTGCCAGTGCTGTGGGGGTGGTCAAAGCACGCGAGAGACAGCAGAAGATTGTCGCCTGCGCCAGCACCGGGAACGCGGCCTCCTCGCTGGCGGGCATGGCGGCGTCGCTGGGATTGCGAAGTGTCATCTTTGTGCCCGAGCGCGCGCCCGAACCCAAGGTTACACAATTGCTCATTTTCGGCGCCACCGTCCTGCGCGTGCGCGGCAGTTATGAGGACGCGTTTCAGTTGAGCCAAAGCTCCTGCGAGCGTTGGGGTTGGTACAACCGCAATAGCGCTATCAATCCATACCTGGTCGAAGGCAAGAAGACCGTGGGGCTGGAAATCTGCGAGCAGCTTGATTGGCAGGTTCCTGACTGGGCGGCGGTGTCGGTGGGCGACGGCTGCACCATCGCCGGCGTGTGGAAGGCCTTCCACGAAATGAAGACGTTGGGGCTTATCGCGCGCACCCCCAAGATGCTCGGCGTGCAGGCGGCGGGCGCAGCGCCGGTGACAACCGCCTTCCGCAGCGGCGAAGCGCTGAAGCCCATCGAGCCGAAAACAATTGCCGATAGCATCGCGGTGGGTGTGCCGCGGAATTGGAAAAAGGCGGTGCTCGCCATTCAAACCTCCGGCGGCACCATGATCAACGTGCAGGATGAAGAAATTCTCGAGGCCATGCGCAGCACCGGCCGCTTGACGGGCATCTTCGCCGAACCCGCCGCGGCCACGGCAGTTGCCGGCGTGCACCGCGCCGTGAAAGAGGAAATCATCGGACGCAAGGCGAGCGTTCTCGCCGTGATCACCGGCAACGGCCTCAAAGACATACGCAGCGCCCAGTCCGCGGTGACGAAGCCCTTCGACATTGCGCCCGATGGAGCTGGCTTGGAGGAGATTTTGGAGGAGCGAGATTTGATCTCCTAAGGCATAAGGCAAATCTACCATGAACGCTAGCCCTCTCCCCAGGGGTCTGTGTGACAACTGGGCGAGCAATTGTAGAGGCCGGCTTAAGAGGTTGCGGAAAGACTCCTAAATGCTGTCATCCTGAGCGAAGCGAAGGACCCCTGTAGTTGAATTTTCAAGCAAATACCGGGGTCCTTCGTCGGCTTCGCCTCCTCAGGATGACAGTTTGAGAGGTTTTTCCGCCGCCTGTGAGGCCCTCCGCCACATAGAGCATTACAACTCCGAGTTGTCACACAGACTCCCCAGGGGAGAGGGTGCCCGAGGGACGAGGGCAGGTGAGGGATCTCTTCCTCGGCGACTAAGATGAAGTAGGTTTTGATGGTAGGAACTGCGTGAAGCTTGGCTTATCCGAATGAGTCAATCAACATCCCATGACCCAACCTAAACACGCCAAACCATCCCTGCTGATCCGCGACATCCACACGGTGATTACGATGGATGCGCACGACACCGTTCTGCGCGGCGGATTCATCTACGCCGAGGGCGGAGAAATTAAACAGATTGGAACACGGCCACCCGAACGATTGCGCGCCGACCGCACCATCAGCGCTCGTTATGCGGTGGCGCTTCCGGGATTAATTAACACCCACCACCATCTCTGCCAAACGCTGACGCGCGCTTGCGCGGCCGCCGCCGACTTGGAACTCTTCGACTGGCTTCGCACGCTTTATCCTGTATGGGCGCGCCTGGATGAGGAATCGATGCACGTGGCCGCACTGGTGGGCATGGCGGAGTTGCTGCTGTCCGGATGCACCACCACGACTGACCATCACTATCTCTTCCCGCGCGACCAGACCAAACTGATCGACGCGGAAATTGCCGCCGCGCGAAGAATCGGCATGCGCTTTCATCCCACACGGGGAAGCATGAGTGTGGGCCAAAGCAAAGGAGGCCTGCCGCCGGATTCCGTGGTGCAGAGCGAAGACGAAATTCTGGAGGATTGCGAGCGGGTGATTCGCAAATATCACAATCCCGCGCCGGGTTCCATGCTGCGGATCGGGTTGGCGCCCTGCTCGCCGTTCTCCGTGTCGGAAGAACTGATGCGCCAAACCGCCGCGATGGCCAAGCGCCACAACGTGCGGATGCACACCCATCTCGCGGAGACCCGGGACGAGCAGGACTATTGCCTGAAACATTTTGGCAAGCGCCCCCTGGATTTTATGGCGGATGTGGGCTGGCTGGCCGAAACCACCTGGGTCGCGCACGGGATCCATTTCAATTCCCGGGAGGTCAAACGGCTGGGCCGCGCGCGCGTGGGGATCGCGCACTGCCCCAGTTCGAACATGCGACTCGGTTCCGGCATCGCTCCGGCTCTGGCACTCGGCCGCGCCGGTTCGCCAGTGGGCCTGGGTGTCGACGGCAGCGCCTCCAATGACAGTTCCCACATGCTGGCGGAAGCGCGCCAGGCTTTGTTGCTCAATCGCCTTGCGCACGGCGCCTCGGCCCTCAAGGCAATTGAGGCGCTGCGGATGGCGACGGCGGGAGGCGCTGAATGTCTCGGTCGCGATGAAATTGGAAGTCTCGTTGCGGGCAAACGAGCGGATATCGCACTGTTCGATCTTCGCGACGTGGGTTACAGCGGGGCTGAAGATGTGGCGGCGGCTCTGGTGCTGTGCGCTCCTGCCCGAGTGGAAACCCTGATCGTGGAAGGGCGAGTGGTGGTGGAGAACCGCGAGATCAGAACCGTCGCACTTGACCCCATACTGGCTCGTCATCGCCGTTTTGCCGCCAAAATGGTTGGAAGCCCCCGACTGCTTTGATATACTTCGCGCCACTAATGTTCGAGACCCCTCGAAACTCGAAGCTCGAAAATCGAAACTCGAAAGCCGCGGTGAGTTTCCAGTTTCGATTTTCGAGTTTCGATTTTCGAGCTTCGACCCATGTTTGACCACATCGAGTGTTTCTACAGACCTACGACTATTCGCGAAGCGTTGCTGTTGCTCCGCAAGGTGGGGAAGCACGGCCGGATTGTGGCCGGGGCGACAGACATTGTCACGCAGGCCGACCGGTCAGTTCGCTTCCTCGTTGACATCACTCGGCTGGGACTGAATTACGTCCGGGGAAATAACCGGGGGTGTTCGATCGGGGCCACAACAACGATGGCCGCGCTCGAGCATTCGACGGTAATTCGCGCGTTGGCCGACGGCATTCTGGCCAAGGCTGCTTCCACCTGCGGTTCGATTCAAAACCGCAATATGGCGACCGTGGGAGGCAACCTGGCAAACGGCTCTCCCGCTGCCGATACGGCTGTGGTGCTGATGGCGCTTGACGCACAGGTCGTGGTGGCCGGTTCGCGGCGCAAGCGCAAAATTGCTTTGACCGAATTCTACTTTGCCCCGCACCAGACCGTCTTAAACGGCGAATTGCTGGAGGAGATCATTATCCCCGCGTTGCCCGGCGGCGGACGCTTGGGTTGGTCATTTCAAAAGCTCGGACGCACGGAGACGGATATTTCCCTGGTGAACGTGGCGGCGGGGTTGCAGGCGGAGGCCAGGGGCCGGATCAAGTGGGCACGCCTCGCTCTGGGAGCGGTGGGACCGACTCCGTTGCGGGCGCGTAAGGCGGAGGAATTGCTGCTCGGGAATACCTTGAGCGAAGACCTGCTGGCGCGCGTGGGTGAGGCGGTAATGAAAGAGGTCAGCCCCATCAGCGACAGCCGCGCCTCCGCCGAGTACCGCCGCGAGATGAGCGCGGTGCTGACGCGGCGAGCTCTGCGCGAGTGCGCCGCCCAGGCCGGCGTTTCAGTTGGGAGTGGAGCGTAGGGGCGGTTCGCGAACCGCCCCTACTGGATATCAAATGCAGCTACTGTTGAAGGTGAACGGCGTACGGAAGCAGTGGACTATCGCGCCCGGTGACCTCCTGCTGGACGTATTGCGCCGCGAGGGTTATTTCGGTGTGAAGCGGGGTTGTGAATCAGGTGAGTGCGGCGCCTGCACCGTTCTGGTAAATGGAAAGCCCATTAATTCCTGCCTGATGTTCGCCGCGCAGGCGGAGGGGTGCGAGATCCTGACCATTGAAGGCATTGAGCAGAACGGAAAATTGGATCCCATCCAGGAAGCTTTCTTGGAACATGGCGCCGTGCAATGCGGGTTTTGCACGCCCGGGATGATTCTGAGCGCGAAAGCGTTGCTGGCGGAACACCCCGACCCTACGGAAGCGGATGTGCGTGAAGCGCTGGCCGGAAATTTTTGCCGTTGTACGGGCTACCTCAAGCCGGTGGAGGCGGTGCTGGCGGCGGCGCGGGTATACCGCCAAAAAGGCCAAAAGACGAAACTCGAAAAGCGAAAAGCGAAAATCAAAAAGCGGAAATCGAAGGTTGACGATTAGCTTGCAAGTTTTAGTACTAGGTCAATTCGAAGAGGCGGCTTTACGCCGCCATTTGGCGAGGTAAACTCGCCGCTACGATATCAAATCGACCCAATACTCGAGTTTCGAATTTCCAGTTTCGAGTTTCCAGTTTCGCTCTTGTAAAACCATGAGTTCCAAACACACCATCGTCGGAAAGAATCTTCAAAAGGTGGACGGGTTCAAGCTCGTCACCGGCCGCCCGGCGTTCACCGACGATATCCACCTTCCCGGAATGCTTTACGGCAAGATTCTTCCCAGCCCGCACGCACACGCCCTCATTAAGCGGATTGACATAAGCAAAGCCAAAGCGCTTCCGGGCGTGCATGCCGTCCTGACCTACAAGGACGTTCCCCGCGTGCCCCACACCACCGCCGGTCAAAGCTGGCCGGAGCCTTCGCCTTACGACACCTATCTGCTCGACTCAAAGATGCGCTTTGTGGGTGATCGCGTGGCAGCCGTGGCGGCGGAGAGCCGCGCCATTGCGGAAGAGGCGCTGCGGCTCATTGAAGTCGAGTATGAAGTTCTGCCTGCCATCCTGGAAATCGAGCAGGCCATGGCCGAAGGCGCGCCGGTGATTCATGATGAGCCGGATTCCAGGGGCATCCACGACGCCCAGCACAATCTTGCCGGATATATTTTGAAAGAAATCGGCAACGTGGAAGACGGATTCCGCGAGTCCGATTTGGTGATCGAGCGCGAATTCCGCACCCAACGCCAGCAGCATTGCCCGCTCGAGCCGCATGTAACCATCAGTTGGCTGGACTCCGACGACCGCCTGGTGATTCGCACCAGCACGCAGGTGCCTTTTCACGCTCGCCGCCAGGTGGCGATGATTCTTCAGATCCCCGTGCAACGGGTGCATGTGATCAAGCCCCGTATTGGGGGCGGCTTCGGCGGCAAGCAGGAAATGCTGCTGGAAGATATTTGCGGAGCGCTCGCCCTGGCCACGCGCCGGCCGGTGAAAATCGAATACACGCGCGAAGAAGAGTTCTACATGGCGCGCAGCCGGCACCCGCAAATTCTAAACATCAAGATGGGGGTGAAGCGCGACGGAACGCTGATGGCCAACAAGATGACCGTCCTCGCCACCACCGGCGCGTATGGCAGCCACGCCAACACCGTTCAGGGGAATACCGGGAGCAAGGTTCTCCCGATTTATCGCACGGCCAACATGCGGTTTGAGTGCCACGTCGTTTACACCAACACTCCGGTGGCGGGCGCGTTCCGCGGGTATGGTTGCCCCCAGGGTTACTTCGCGCAGGAATCGGTGATGGACGAGATTGCGTACACGTTGGGGATGGACCCGGTCGAACTTCGCAAGAAAAACATGATCCGGCTCGGCGATATTGACGAACTCTCGGCGCAACTGGGCGAGGGACGCAAAGGCCTGCCGCGTCACATCAGAAGCTGTGGCTTGCCGGAATGCCTGGAACGCGGCGCGGCGGCGATTGATTGGGTGCGGAAGCGTGAAACCTTGCCGGAAAAGACCGGCCACTTGCGGCGCGGCGTGGGCGTCGCTTGCTCGATGCAAGGCAGCGGCATTGCCGGCGTGGATTGGGCCGCGGCCTTGCTGAAGCTCAATGAAGACGGCTCCTTCAATCTGCAAGTGGGCGCCGCCGACCTGGGGACGGGGGCGGACACGGTCCTGGGGCAAATCGCGGCGGAAACGTTGGGCGTCACCCTGGACAAGATGATTGTCTGCTCCGGCGACACGGACTTCACACCCTTTGACGTCGGCGCCTATGCTTCCAGCACCACCATCATTTCCGGCGGCGCGGTGAAGAAGGCGTCAGAGAAGGTGCGCGATCACCTGCTGCGACTCGCTTCCAAAATGCTGGATGTCCCGGTTGATAACCTGGTTTGCCGTGACAATCAGGTGGTGACCAGGTGCCCATGCGAGAAGTCCGTGAGCATGGAGGATTTGGCTCACTACGCGATGTACAAGGAAAAAGTGCAGGTAATGGAAAACGCCTCGCACTGGAATACCGACAGCCCGCCGCCCTTCTGCGCACAGTTCGCGGAAGTGGAAGTGGATACGGAAACCGGCCACATTCGCGTGCTGCACCTGGTAACCGCGGTGGACCTCGGCGTGCCCATCAATCCCATGCAGGCCGAGGGGCAGAGCGAAGGCGCCTCGGCCCAAGGCCTGGGGTATGGGCTGACGGAAGAGATGGTGCTGGACGCCACCGGCCGCGTGATCAATCCTTCCTTCCTCGACTACAAAATGCTGGGGTCGAAAGACATGCCCAAGCTCACGACGATTCTAGTGGAGACCGATGAGCCCTTGGGGCCTTACGGAGCCAAGTCAGTCTCCGAGATCCCCATCAATGCCCCGGCGCCGGCAGTGGCCAACG
>PLWR01000273.1 GCA_003165615.1 Acidobacteriota bacterium
AGCCAGCCGTCATTGTCATAGTCAAAAAAAGCTACGCCGCTTCCCTTCACTTCCACCAGGTACTTCTTGGTTTTGACTCCACCCCAGACATTAGGAACGGTCAGCCCCGCCTCCCTGGCCACATCCACGTAAACGACGGGAGACTTGTCATCCGGGCCGGGAACGCCGGTGGCATTCAGAAGCGGGACGGACGTCCACTTCCAGAGCGGGGTGGCAAGGGCTTCCATGACCCTGGATCCAAGCGCAAAAGCCGTAGAACCCAAAAGCTGGCGGCGCGAAATTCTCATCTAAAGTCCTTCTGAGCGGTGGCGGGCGATCATGGGGGAGTTGCCGGTGTTTCCCCTGCTGTCGAAAAGTGGGCCTCACTTTGAATGCGATCGTAGATGGCGGTTTCCGCCTGCGCCTCTTGCGTCCGGCCGAGTTTGCCATAAGCGCGGGCCAGTTGAAAATGGTTCGCTGCATCTTGCGGATCCATTGCGGCTGCCCGCTTAAAATCCTCAATGGCTTCCGCCGGTTTGCCCAAGGCAAGCAAGGCGCGCCCGCGAATTCCCAGGGCTCCGTACGTGCCCGGCCGGAGTTCCAAAGCCCGGTTGGCCAGGCGATACGCTTCCTGCGGATTATCGGGGAGAAGGATGCGGGCAGCTTCCCAACTGGCACGATAATCGTTGGGATTTATTTCGAGGACATGCTGATATTCCTGGAGGGCTTGGGGGAATTCGCCACTGCCGTACAACGCGTGGGCATAAAGGTAATGGAGTTCCGACTGATTCGGAGCTTTGGCGATGGCATTCTTGTAATGTACCACCGCCTCCGGATAGACTTTCTTGACTTCCGCGTACTTGCCCTGGAGGAGATCAGTGAGATAGGAATTGGGATCAATGCGCCGAATGGCGTCCAAGGTGGATACGGCCAAGCCCGTGTAAGCCCACCCTAAACTAAACAGCACCTCCACATTCTTGGGGTCCGCCTCCTGAAGTTGTTCGAGCAGCTTCAGTGAGCCCTTTACGTCCCCAAGTTCCAGGAGGCTGCGGGCCAAAAACAATTTGGCGTCGCCATCCGCAGGACTCAATTTCAACGCGGCTTGGAATTCCCGGCGAGCACCGGCAAAATCATCCATCTGATAGAGGCAGAATCCCAGAAGGGCCTGGGGAGCTTCCAGCCTTGGGTCCAGCTCCGCGGCGCGCTTTAGTGGGTCCAAGGCATCCTGAAATCGGCCTTCCTCGTAGTAGAGACGTCCCAGTTGGTTATAGACGACCGGCAATTTTGGATCGAGTTTGATGATTTCCTGATATTTTTGAATGGCGACCTCAGGGTGACCCTGCCGCTCTTCCGTTCGGGCCTCCGCATCCAATTGCCGGATGCGATGCTCCAAGTCCTGGGAGGGGGATCCCGGTGCGATGGCCATGAGTGCCACCACGAGCAGCGTGCCGGTCCTGAGGTCGGCCTTCATTATTACAACCCTCCACGAACGCAGTCAGAATATTACCCCAGGCCTCGCGCGATTGGCAAATTCCGGTCCCCCGCCGGGAGGGCAAGTTGGTGTAAAGACGCGAGTTTGCAGGGAAGAGGGACGGTTCGCGAACCGCCCCTACCAAGCATATGCGGAGTTCCAAAAGTCATTCAATTATTAGCCTATTTCAAGAAGCACGTGGCCGCGGCCGGGGATGGCTACATTTATAGTGTACCGGCCTTCCCTGCCCTGGGATGCGGCGCCCGTGACCTTATACTCCCTCTGCGGATCAAGTCCGAAGCGGGCAGGCTCGATTTCAAGGGGCCGCTCCACCGCATGGTCCTCCAGATTGAAACAGTTAATAATCGCGGAGGACTCGGTAGGATGCCGATGCAGGTGGGTCATTTCGTCGAGCCCATAGAAGGTTCCGGCCGCAAAGAAGGGTTTTAGGCGCCGATAGGTCTTCATGGCAAGCTTATGAGCCTGCTGGACTTGTGGGTCCGGGTGGGTCCCCCCGATCCCCAGGTGCCGGCAGGTGGAGGCGTTCCACCAGAACACCAGGGCGTTCTGGTTATCCGTGCGTAAATCGATATGGATATAGAGAGGCAGTCTATACGCCAGGTTGTAATAGTAGAGTGCAATGGACCTGCCGCTTAAGAGATCTTCCATGGGTTGCCACATCAGCTCAAAGGCCCACACGGAATCAAACCCCAAAGCGGAGGAGAATTCTTCATTGGCGGAAGCGCGCCCATGGCCGTAGTAGATCGGATCCGGGCTGTGCATTTCCATGAGCACCTGGGGATACTCCTGGTGAATCATGCGCGCCAGCCGGCACATTCCCTGGATATGTTCTTCCCGCCGCGCCGGGACGGTGTGCCCGTGCTGCGGGTCCTAGCACTCACCGTGATACCCGTTGCCGTCAAACATAAAGAAGGCCGCGCCACCGCGCGCCAGGGTCTTAAGCCGCCGGGCCGTCTCGTCGATGTACTGGCGCGAGGCTCCGCTCAGGGGAGAAGAGGAAAAACCTAGCCGCTTGTCCCAGGCAAATCGGTGGCCGAAGCGATCCATGCGATACATCTCAGAGGCATAGGCACTCGCATCGCACCACCCGGAAAGGGGTGTGTGCAGCGACGATTTCAGCCCGAAGTCACGCCGCAGCATGGTGGTAAAGGCTTGATAGGGGCCAAGTCTAGCCTCGTCCCAGATCTTCGAGGCAAACTTCGTATCCCATCCCGGGTCCTGGTAAAGCGCTTCGCAGCCTATGGCCCGGGCTTTGGCGGCTTCGGTTTTCATGTCGCCAAGGGTGTAGTATTTCTTGCGCATCTCCGGGTCGCCCTGCTGTTCGCCCGGGAGCCACCAGAGCCGATTGTCATAAAGCTCGTTCCAATGCACAGGCGGGTCAAATCCCGGCGGGCAACCATGCCCGCGCGCCGTCATTTCCTGGCGAAACGCGTAGAAGCCTTCGGTAATGCCTCCCTTAAATGCCATCAACTTCGTGACACCGAAGCGGTGCGACTCACCGGGCCGCAGCCAGGCGCCGTGCTCAGGCTGCCAGCGATGAATCCCATACCCGCCCCAGCGCAGGGCCGCCTGGCCACTCGCGAGGCTAGAACGGTCCACCACCGACCATTCCATCCCCTCCTGGCTGTATTTCAAAATAAGAAAGCCCGTTTCGCCATTCGTCCATACCCATGCTTCGGCCGCGTATTCCGGGGTGACGATCATCTCGTGACCCTCGGGTCCCGAGCGTTCGAAAGAATACGGCTCGGTCAACACTTGGGTAAGAGAAAAGTCCGCATACTGGGTCCGGTGGCCGCCCGGGTTGCGCCGGAACGGAATCGCCGTCAATTTGAACTGCGACCAGGGTGCTGACAATTGACCCTGTGTCAAGGACAACGGAAGCAAAAAACCACATCGACCGTTGGCAAGTTCCAGCGGCTGCGTCCCTTGATTCGTCAGGGTAATCTGTTCTTCCAGCCAGGGCTGATCAGGGGAGAGGCGGAACTCATGGAGAATCTCTAACTCCCCTCCCATCGCCGGGCCGCCCAGCGAGATGGCGCGTGTTCCATCGGCAGAATCAAGGCTGTGACTGTCCTTGAACTCAGGCCGCCCAAAGGAATAACAATAATCGCCGTCCGCAAGGGCAAGCCCACTGGGCACATGAACAATTTGGGTATTTCGAAGCCCGTCGCCGGGCGCCAGCACCAATCGAAATGTTGTGTTTTCCACACTTCCGCCTTGCCAGGGGGACCGTTGTGCCGCCGGCAAAGAGGCTGATCCAGCCAGCATTCCCCAGGTGGAGATAGCGCCTGCCTTGCCCAGAAAATTTCTCCGCGTGATGGAGTTCATTGGATTTTTCCCTCCGGTTAACCACTATTCTGCATCTCGGCACAAGGAGCGAAGATTATAGCCAGACGCATTGCAGGGGCCGAAAGCGTTGCCGGGGCCTTCCATAGTTCCCTCAACGCTCCTTTGCTTTGACCGTTTCTAACGTCGCGCATTGCCGCCCTTTGGCCATCTCCTCCTCAGAAGAATAGGACCTTGCCGCAGCCGCTTTACTCCGGCGACCGCTGGTACCAAACCACGACGTCGCCGTCGTCCGGGCGGTCAGAGTAGAATATAGAGAGGTAGTCCACCGCGCGCATGGGGGCGGTGGAAAGCAGGGGCAGGGAGCTGTTGGAGAGCAGGAAGCCCCCCGGCCGCAGCATGCTCTGAGTGTTGGCAAGGGCGAGTGATTGCTCCAGAAGATCATAATAGACAAAGATGTTGGTGGCGATAATCAGGTCGAAACCCTCTTGGGCGGGCAAGTCGAGGTGCTGGGTCACAATGTCCAAGTCCATTGGCGTAATCATGGAAACGATGGCAGGGCGGATTTGCACGGCGCGAGTCTCGACGCTCCCGGCGATCGTCGGCGGCTGGAGGGGGGCCATTGGCTTACCAATTTGGTCCCCCCACTGCCGCCAATAGTCAGTAGTCGCCGGCTTCCAGGGTGTCTGGGAATGGCGTGGCAATTGCACAACATACGCCTGGCCCATTTGGGCGCGGCGCCGCGCCCGGCGCAAGTGGTCATTGACGCGCTCGCTTACGTCAAAAGTGGTCAGTTGCAATTGCCCGGCGCGAGCGAGGCCCAGTCGGAAAAGTGTATCTGCCAAAGCAAAGCACTGGATGGTCTGCTGTGGATAGAAGTCGTAGCCGCCCAACTTGTCCGTGAAGTCGAGTCCGGGGCCGATGACCGCCGCGCGGCGCACGCTGCCCGGCGCCAGAAGCCCGCGCGTTAGCATAGCCTTGAGCGACTCCTCAATGGCCAGATTGGGAAACAGCGAGGTGTCGTAAGACAGCCCGCGGGTGCGGTAAAGTCTCGAACGCTGAGCAAAATCCTCCGAGCGGTCTTTCAGTTGGCGAGCCTGCTCAACCTCCCTTTGAAACCCTTCCTGTTCCCTGACCACGCGGGCGGAATTGGCGATCACATAGGCCCTTAGGCGAGCTCTCTCTGCCAACTCGAGCTGAGCTCCATGCGCCTCGCGCGGGTGATAGCCCTGCTTTTCCATAAACTGGGCAAGGAACAGCAGACGTTCGTTATTCCCGGGGTTTGCCAGACCCCGCATCAAGTCGCCGACCCGCTTAAGGAATAGCGCGGTTTCAGGCGGGGTGTCCGGTGAAAGCTGTGAGGGGAGCTGGTCGAAGGGCAGTCGTGCGAACTCAATTGCCCTGAGCCGCGGCTGCGCGGTGAAGGAAGTCCCAAAGGTGAGGAAGTTGACCAGGGTATCTTCTTCCCCGCGCGTCAGGCGGGCGCTCACCTCCTGTTCGTGGCGTGTCAACCAGCCCGGCCAGGCGGCCTCCTGCTCTTCCGGACTCGGCCTTTTCAGTTCGGCAGGCAGGTCGTCACCCAAAGCCTCGAGAATCGGCTGGGCCATCGGGTAGGAGATACTGACCACGCCCCCCTTGCCGGGGCGGGCAGGCGCCACCACCGGAAGTGAAACCAGAACTAAACTGATGAGGCAGGCCAAACCAATGCGCATTGCGGCTTTCACTCCTCCTCACGGAGCCCAGCCCGGACGGCCGTGCCACAGCGCGAGAGAATCCATGCCCGTTGGGGTTGGGGTCCCACTGAGCCGTTGGGATCAGGTACGTTACCATACCCAGGTGACACCGCGCCAGCCCGCTGTGGCGCCGGTACTGGTGTCATTTGCGAGAAACGGGCGCTCCCAAGTGCCGTCATTCCCGCGAAGGCGGGAATCCACTCCGTCTTCGACGCATTTCAATGGCTTGCACAGTGGATTCCCGCCTTCGTGGGAATGAGAGAGACCATGGGGATGGCAGTGAAGGTGTTAATGGAGTTTTCAGGAAAAAGAAAAACCGCGAAGAGGCTGGGATCTTATCCAGCCCCCTCGCGGCAAATGACCTGCGGTTGTTAGTAGTTAATCTTCAACCCGAACTGTATTTCGCGCGGGAAGTTCGATTGGCCACTGGGGTGACCAAAGGAGCCGGGTCCTGAGGACTGGTTGTTGCCTCCAATGATCGACCCGTACTGGTCTCCGCCTTGATCGAACCCGAAGAGGGTTCGATTGAAGATGTTCAGGAAATCTCCGCGGAACTCGATGTTAACGCGTTCGGTGATTTGTGTCCGCTTGATGATCGAGATGTCCTCATTGTGATAACCAAACCGGCGAGCACTGCTGTCATATTGCGGTTGATCACCGAACGTCCATGGCGCGGGCGTTGACCACGCAGCACCGTTGTAAATGCTGCCGCGATCAGTAGAGTTGGCGTAATTGCAATTACCGGCGACGCTGCAAAGCACGCCGTCGTTACGTACCGCCGGAGCGTCGGGATCAAAGGTGTGGTTCATTATCGCCGCCGACTTCTTTGCTACCCCCGGTACAGTATTGGGGCGAGCGGAGAAGCTGGTATCCCCAACGAAGGGGTATCCCGGGGCGCCGCCACCGTCGGTGATCAGTGACGGCTCACCACTGACGTACGTCTGGACGCCTGAAATCGTCCAGCCTCCTATGATCTTACCCACCGGGCCATGGGTGTTGGCAAATTTCTTCCCCGGTCCGAAGGGCAACTGGTATTCATAGGAAATCACAAAGTTGTTCGGGTAGTCGTTAATGCTGACGGCCCTTTCATATTTTTGGTTATAGAAGTCTTGCGTAAAGCCGCCGAATTCATTGGTCGCACTCCCCGCATCGGTCAGTGACTTGGAATAGGTATAAGCCGCCATGAAGCTCAACCCTTGCGAGAAGTGCTTGCGGGCTTGCACCTGGAGGGAATTATAATTCGACTTCCCCACAGTTTCGCCAAGATCCTTCATCTGGGAAAGACCTTCCGACGTGTCTACTGTCCATTGCGGGAAGGGACGAAGAGCCTGGCCCAGTTGGGCCGTTTTTCCGCCCCACAGATTCTGGAACCCGGCAAAGGGCTGGTGGATGGCGGCAGGGTTGCCATTAACATCCACACCCAGGGACACAGGCATGTGTTGCACTATTTGCAGACCCTGCACGGTGGGATCAGCCAGAGGCTGCATGATGTAGTTACCATTGGCCGCGCCTTCCACCGGGAACTGCATGGTTGGCGAAGTGGCGTAAAACGTCTGCATCGCATTGCTGTTCTGCAAGCGGCTGGGAAGGTGGGTTCCCTTGGAGCCAACGTAGGCGACATCAAGGATAATTCCCCCCCTAACTTGCCGCTGAATGTCCATAGTCCAATTCTGCATGTACGGCAGGTGACCATCATTGGGCCAGGAACCAACGGAGGGTGGACCCTGCCCCAGGGTAAAGTTAGGCGTTTTAAACGGGGGAGGGGTAAAGAGATTGGAGGGAAAACCGTTTTGCAGGATAAAGTGATACCCGGCAACCCCCGCAACAACTCCCGGGAGCAGTCCCTGATATCCGGTGCTACTATCCGCTCCGACGTTATTCACGACGCTCCATCCATAGTCTTGATCGGTACCACCCTGGATGCGCTCCGCGCCACCCGCCGCGTACATGATGCCATACGATGTACGAATCACCGTCTTGTCATTCCAAGCGTAGGCAAGCCCGATGCGCGGGCCAAGCTCATGTTTGTCGGCCATCGCCGGTGAGCGCCGGGCCGTCGTGGCATAGACCTGCGACCCGGGGATACCGATGACAGGATCGATGACCGACGGATCGGCCCAAGATTCAAAGTTGTGCTGGTCCACAATCGGGAGCATCAGGTCATAGCGCAGCCCCAGATTGAGGGTGAGTTTTGGAGACCACTTGATGTCGTCCATCACGTAACCGTCGTATCGTCCCACGCGACTGCCGGTGGTGGCGGTACTGAGGCCGGCCTCGCCACTGGTGACTTGACCCAGCAGGAATCCGGCCGCGCCAAACCCCGGAGATGTACCGTTGATTGTGCCGCTATTGTTGAACCAGGGCCCCGCCAGCGAAGTGGTTCCGGCATCGTAGGTATTGTAGCTCGACTGGTAGTTAGCTCCAAATTCGTTCAGTCCCAGCCGCACCCAATCGAACCCTACTTTAACCGTGTGGCGGTTCTTGACCCAGGTTATGTTATCCCCAATGTTCCAGTTATTGGTGGCGCTGTAACTTTGGCTGCCACGTGCATAAGTGTTGCCTAACCCCCCAATATCCATTTCGGGGAAGGTGGTGTCGGCGCCCGTCTGCGGCACCCCGGCATATCCCAGTTTCGCCGGCCACCCCACTCCTGCGGTGGGAAAGTTGTCGCTCCGGCTGCGGTTGAATCCCGCCGAAAAATGGTTCACCAGGTTGGGCGATAAAATGTAATCATCGGAGAACCGGGCGATATCGTCCTGCGTATAGGCAATGCCGCCTTCACTGATGGCGCCAGGCCATTTCGAACCACCGGGGGCGTAGTCATGCCACCAAACAAATTCCCCCATGATCCGGTTGTTGCTGGAAATGTTGTGGTCGATTTTGCTGCCCCAATCGTTGATGGTTGAGCGGACGGGATAAGCCGAAAGCCAGTTGAGAACGTAGCCATCCACGCAGCTCGGGCAGGAGGGTGGGTTGGCAAAATACGAGAACATCTTTACCGCTACCGGGTCTTGGCGTCCCGTGGGAACGATGTTGCTGGGCCTCCAGCCGTTGCCCGCGGTGGCGCCAAATGCATCACGGATCAGGGCCGAGTTTGCCGTGGTGTTCCTGAGGCCGGTCACGGGGTCAACCGTGCCCGCCGGAACCGAGCGCTGGGTTGCCGGGTCGTAAATTTCACTGCCAAAGACGGGCCGGCCCAGAGCATCCGTGCCAACATTGCCGCTCAGCACGTTGCTTTCATCCCCGCCTTTCATCGCCTCCGTGGGAAGCGTATCCTTGGCGTTGGTCCCGCCCTGTTGAGACAAGCGGTACCCGTGGTACCAACCGAAGAAGAAGGTTTTGTCCTTGCCGTTGTAAATGTGGGGAATGTACACCGGGCCACCCGCCGTGGCGCCGAATTCATTCTGCTTGTTCAGGGTTCGGCAAGCCTTGGTATACTCGGGATGGGCCGTGCACCCGGGCGCGCCCGCATTCGCGAAGAAGTAGTTGGCGTCCAGATCCTCGTTGCGGAGGTTTTCAAACAACTCTCCGTGCAAGGTGTTGGTGCCGGACTTCAAGGCAAATGAGGTGATGCCGTTGCCCGAGGCGCCGTACTCTGCCGGAACATTGAGGGTCATCACCTGGAATTCCCCCACTGCTTCGGGAGGGAAAACAAGCGGGTGAAAGTCACCCGACATCATGCCTTGTTCCCCGATGGTCACGCCTTCCAATTGGAATTCGGTGCTGCCGCTTTGGCTGCCATTGACGACCGTATCCAGTTGCCGGCCGCCACCGCTGGGGCCCTGATTGGAGGTGCCACGACTAAATACGCCGGGGACCAGCGACATGTAGAATCCAGGATTGCGTTGCTCACCGTTTGGCGCTACGATCGGCAATTCTTCCACGTCACGGGCGCTTACGACCGTGCTGCGGTTCGAGGTGTCTTTGTCCATGAGCGGCTGGGCGGTGACTTGCACTACTTCGGTTACCGCGCCCACCTGCATGTGAATGTCCATCGCGACCGTCTGACCTACTTCCAGAACGATCCCGGATTGGACGAATTTCTTAAAACCACGGAATTCCGCCACCACCTGGTAGGGTCCGATGCGCAGAAGGGGAATCGTAAAGGTTCCGCTTGCGCCAGTCTTGGCGGAGTTGGAATTTCCGGTTGCGGTGTTCGTCGCAGTCACTCCCACGCCGGCCATCACGGCGCCGGATTGGTCAGTGACGACTCCTGCAATCGTGGCACGATCGCTTTGGGCCCAGAGCGAACCCACGGACACGAATAGCGCGATTGCCAATAGCTGAACAATACGCCGGGTCAATTTGAGCATGCTGCTCCCCCTTCATTTGTATGTGAGACCCAAAGCCTTAGACGCGAGTGACACAGTTGGAAAGGACTCGGAATCGTACCCGAGGTTGCCTTGATACCATAGAGGATAGCCCCTCTTGCCCAATACGTCTTACAAGGAAAGCTGATCAATTGTGAGGCTCAGAAAGACTACCTACTACGCACAAAGCGAATGCAAACTAACATAAACCAATTACCACGTCAAGTTATTTTTAGTGTTTTGTAACAAAATGTTTTTTCTTGTCCCCTGGCAAGATACGCCAAAATGTCATTTCCTGGCAAGATTTGGGGGGAGTCGGACGCCTTTACCCATTACTGAAAGCTTTTCGCGACCCAAAGTGGGGGTCCGTAAGAGCTTGCGGAAAAACGCTCCAATACTGTCATCCTGAGCGCGTCTTTTGGGCGAAGAACCTCGGCATTTCACCGGGGGGGGGAGCAGAGCCAACTACCGAGGTCCTTCACCCCGACAAAGGGCGTCGGGGTTCAGGATGACAGGTCCGGAAAATGTTGCCCAACCCTTTTTTATCCTCGGTCCCTCTGCAAGATGAGTCAAGTAAGTTATTGCCCTAATTTGAAGGTTGCGCCGCCATCTTGGCGGCTCGATGCCGGCTGGAATCCGGCGCTACACCGGAAATCAGGACACTACCACGGTCCGTGATACGGGGTCTTGAGGACGAGCTGCAGTTCAGCTATATTGGCCACGACAGTCCTCGCTGGTGGCATCACGGTGGTCCCTCCCAGATGGTGGAGTTCACCGCAGCGGATTTTCCCGATTTATATAAGGATGGGAATGCAGCAGCGAATTCGGGTACGATGTCAAATCTGCGCACGCGTAGTTCAACAAATCTCACGCATGGAGTGAATTAACAATTTGACTAACACGGTTGAATGCCTGCACCCCAATGTTTCTGCTGCCCACGCTCGGGTGGGCCTGTTCGATTTCGATGGCACCATCTCCCTGATCCGCGCCGGTTGGGTGGACGTGATGGTGCCGATGCTGGTGGAAATTCTCGCGGACCTTCGCACCGGCGAGAGCGAGGCCTCGTTGCGCGCGCTGGTGGAAGAATTCGTGGCGCGCCTGACCGGTGAACAGACGATCTACCAGATGATGGAGCTTGCCCATCAGGTGGAGCTGCGCGGTGGCAAACCCCTGGAGCCCCTGGCTTACAAGCGGAGGTATCATGACCGGCTCATGAAGATGATCGAGTATCGGCGCCAGGACCTGCGGCGGGGCGCCGTCTCACCGGAGAAATACCTGGTGCCGGGAACGCGCGCCTTCCTGGAATCCCTGTGCGATCGCGGCCTGAAGTTGTATTGCGCCAGTGGCACCGATGAGGTTTACACTTTGGAAGAAGCCGGGCTGCTGGAGGTTCGCCAATACTTTCAGGGAGGCATTTACGGGGCTCAGGACGACTACAAGAGTTTTTCCAAAGAGATACTGATTCAGCGCATGATTTCCGGACTTGAATGCAAGGGAGACGAACTGGTGGGGTTCGGTGACGGGTTCGTGGAGATCAAGAATGTGAAGGACGTGGGAGGAATTGCCGTGGGGCTCGCCACCGCAGAGCCCGAATGTCAGGTGGTGGATCAGTGGAAACGCAAGCGCCTGGTGGGCGTGGGCGCGGACTTTATTGTCCCCAATTTCCTCGCCCATGACGAGCTTTTGCGGACATTATTCCCGAATTCATAGCGGGGGCGGTTGCAGAGCTTCCGAATAAGGCTTTTGTAATCCACCGCTTACAGCGAACCGTTGGCCCATGATTGGCGATGTTCCCTTATTTGCCCTTTATCCATAATGCGTTTCCGGACAGGGGGGCGGGGCGGCAAAAATTTTCGAAACGAAAATGGAAATCCAATGCGATCAAAATTTCAAAGCTTCGACCGTTCCAAACTTCTGATCAAACCCTTGGGCGAACGCAAGCACGACATGGGGCTCGATTACATCCTGAAGCTCGATGCGCCCGTGCCCGAATTTTCTCATCCACAGTTGAAGGGAGTAGCCGAGCGGCTGCTCGCCGCCCGGGACAAAGGCGCAGCCCGCATCCTGATGATGGGAGCGCACGTCATCAAAGCCGGGGCCAGCCGGTTTGTAATCGACCTCATCGAGCGCGGCTATATTACGCATGTGGCCATGAATGGCGCGTGCTCGATTCACGATTATGAACTGGCGCGCATCGGCGCCTCCACGGAAAGTGTGGCGCGTTACATCCGCAGCGGTGAATTCGGCCTCTGGCACGAAACCGGCGACTTGAATGAAATCATTCGCGAAGCCGCGGAGCTGTCACTGGGCCTGGGTGAAAATGTGGGGCGGCGGATTGAGGAAAGCACCTTCCCCTACAAGGACCTCAGTATTTTCGCCGCGGCCTACCGTCATTCCATTCCTGCCACCGTACACGTGGGAATTGGCTACGACATCATCCACGAGCACCCGAATTGCGACGGCCGGGCGTTGGGCGCTTCGAGCTACCATGATTTCCTGATCTTCACCAAAACCATGGAGAAGCTGGAAGGTGGCATCATGTTGAACTTCGGGTCCGCCATTATGGGTCCGGAGGTTTACCTGAAAGCGCTTTCCATGGTTCGCAACGTGGCTCACCAGCACGGAAAAGTGATCAAGAACTTCACCACCGCGGTGTTTGACCTGGTGCCAATTCAAGGGGACATCCACCACGAATTGCCCAAGACCGATCCCGGCTATTATTTCCGCCCCCACAANNCTGCAACCATGACCATTCCTGAAATTCTTAACGGCATCAAAAAACTGCGGGCCCTGGTGGTGGGAGACATTTGCCTGGACCGCTGGTGTACTTACGATCCTGCCACCTCGGAGCCCTCGGCGGAAACCGGCATCCCGCGCCTGGGGATCGTGGCCTCGCAAGTCACGCCCGGCGGCGGCGGCACCGTAGCCAATAATCTCGCATCATTGGGACCGGCAAAGGTAGCGGTGCTGGGAGTTCGCGGCGATGATGGATTTGGCTTTGAACTCGACCGCGCTTTGACCGAACGCGGCATCGACACCAGCCTGATGGTGGGCGTGCGTGATTGGCAAACCTTCACCTACACAAAGTTTTTGAATAGCACCAACGGCGTCGAAGACCAGCCGCGAGCGGATTTTATCAACACCAAACCTCTGCCCTCGGAGGCGGAATTGAGAATTCTGGCGAACCTTGCCTCCGCCATTGAAGGGTTTGACGCCGTGCTGGTGGCCGACCAGGCAGAAACTTCGGCGGGCGGTGTGGTCACCCCGGCCGTGCGCGAGTCGCTCATTTCCCTGGCGGCAAGGTATCCGGAGAAAGTCTTCCTGGTGGACTCACGCCGGCGCATTCACCTGTTCCGCAACGTGATGGTTAAGCCCAACCACAGCGAGGCGGAAGCCGCCTGCAAGGCCCTTTTCGATACCGTCGATTTCAAGCGCCTGCGAGAAACATTGGGCGCCAAGGCACTCTTCTTGACGCATGGACCCAAGGGCGCGCTGGTTTTCGAAGAGGGGAAGGAAACTTGGTCCAAAGCGCGGCCCGTGGAAAATCCCGTGGACATCTGCGGCGCGGGCGACAGCTTTGCCGCGGGAACGGCGCTGACCATGGCCGTTACGCATGACCCCGTGGAGGCCGCCAGCTTCGGCAATATTGTGGCCTCGATTACGGTCATGAAAAAAGGAACCGGCACGGCTTCACCTCAGGAAATCCTGGCTGCCGTGGCGAAGGACTAAAAAGGGGGAGTTCAATATGGGTAACTTTTCAATTGCCAAGAAAAAAGTGGAAGGTCACACGACTTATCACCTGAAGGACAGCAAGCGAAAGATGGCATTCAGCCTCGCCCCGGACATCGGCAACTGGGGCTACAGCCTCAAGGCCAACGGGAAAGAGGTTTTCTATCCGCGCCCTTCATTCGAACAATACATCAAGGAGCGCGGACTCGGATACGGCAACCCACTAATGGCTCCCTTTGCCAACCGGATCGACCAGGACTATTACTATTTCGAAGGCAGGAAATATCTTCTGGATGGTGAACTGGGAAACTTCTTGCGCACGCCTCCCACCAACTTCCCCATTCACGGCCTGCTCTCCTACGATAAGCGGTGGGAAGTGGTCAAGACGAGTGCCTCCGATTCCACCGGCGCGGCGGTCACTTCACGCATGGACTTCTACAAGTATCCCGACCTGATGGCGCAGTTTCCCTTTGCCCACATTCACGAGGTTACGTACCGGCTAAAAGGGGGAAAACTGGAGTGCGCCACCAAGATTACCAATGTGGGTAATTCCAATATGCCCGTTCACTTCGGCTATCACCCGTATTTTGTGCCCGACGGACCTCGCGAGGAATGGACTCTCCACGTAGCCGCGAAGCAGCATTGGATCGTGCCCCCGGAACTGATTCCCACCGGCGAATTGGAACCCGCCGAGAAGTTCCTGCCCGGATGCACCGGCGCGCTGAAATTGGGAACCGCTTACATCGATGCGGCATTCACGGAACTGGTACGGGATAAGGATGGACTGGCCCGCTTCGCGGTTGCCGGCGCCAAACGCAAGGTGGAGATTGCCTTCGGCCCGGAATTCACCACGGCGGTATGCTTCGCTCCCCTCCAGTGGCAGTACGTTTGCGTCGAGCCGCAGACAGGTCCGACCAACGCTTTCAACCTGAAACACGAAGGGAAAATCTCAGACCTTCGTGTTCTCGCCCCCGGGAAGGTCTTCCAGGGGTCGTACTGGTTTATTCCCACGGGGTATTGACGGAATCGGGGGCGACCGTCGCGGCCGCCCCTTCTAAACGCAGCGTCTTAAGTAAT
>PLWR01000111.1 GCA_003165615.1 Acidobacteriota bacterium
AAGTCGCTGATGGGCACGCGATCGGCTTCCTCGTGGCGGAGCGTCTTCTTCATGCGATCGAGTTTTTCGAGGCATTGTTCCGAACGTTTCACAGCGGGCCTCCCAGGGCGAAGTGGCCATCGAGTGCGCGTGCGCACCGGAAGAGGGCGGGAGCAGGGACAAGGCGCAACCCCTGAACTCCGCCGGTGCAGCGCGTCAACATCATTCTCCCGCCGTCGCTCGCTGTCAAGCCCGAAGGCGAGAATCCTGGCCGGGTCGAGGAGGGCGTCCTGCGCGACGGTGGTCGCGAGCCGCCTGTGGGTACGGTCCCAGCTCGCGAACAATTTGACCGTCCCCGTGCCGGGCGCAAGGTGCATTTCTCCATCCGCTCCAAGCCGTGCTTGCGCCGGTCATTTTCATTAAGTCCCTTTCTTATCATCAACATCATGGGTTACAAAAATTAAGCCATTTGTTTTCATGCACATCGCGGGATGATCCAAAATGTCACTTCCATTTTCCTTTGTTTTCAACAACATCGTGAGATCATCCCCTATTTTTGATTGAAAAAAGGGGTGAAAAAGCGGGAACGAAGCCGGAATGTTATAGCAAACAAATGGTGAAAAAATGTCGGTTTTATTGCTTGCCACTATATTATTGAAAACAAATAACATACAATAAATTAACCATTATATTGATGAAAAGAAAGGGGATAGTGAAAACGAAGTTGACCGGTGAGGAGTGCCGGGTAGCAACAAAACCCAACGGGCGGGATACTATCGCAATTCGGCAATCGACAATCAAGAACCGAAAATTCGCAGATGGCCCGATCTGCCGTGCTTGACTCTCGTCAACTCCGGGCGACATACTGGAGCGGGCGGCCTTGTTGCGGAGCGGCACGGGCGCCGTTCCAAGAAACTTCCTACACAGACTCCGTGCCGGTGCTCAGGCAAGGGGTTGCCAGGGGAGACATGAATACAGATCGTGCGTTATTGGTGGACCTGTATGAGCTGACGATGGCGGCGGCGTACTTTGAGCACCGCATTGATTGCCATGCTACGTTCGAGCTCTTTGTGCGACACTTGCCGCCGCAGCGCTCCTATCTGGTGGCGGCGGGGCTTGACTCGGCGCTCACCTATTTGGAGAACCTGCATTTCACTGGCGATGACGTGGATTTTCTACGCCGGCAACCCGCCTTCCACACGGTCTCGCCGGAATTCTTCGACTACCTGCGGGAATTTCGATTTCATGGAGACGTGCGCGCGGTGCAGGAGGGCACGCTGGTTTTTGCGGAGGAGCCCCTGCTGCAAGTGACCGGGCCGGTGCTGGAAGCGCAGATTGTTGAAACCTATCTGCTTTCGGTGATCCATTTTGAAACCCTGGTAGCCTCGAAGGCGGCGCGGGTGGTGCGCGCGGCGGGTGGCCGCAGCGTTCTGGAATTCGGAACGCGCCGGGCGCATGGACCGGAAGCCGGCGTGCGGGCGGCGCGGGCGGCGTGTGTGGGGGGATGTGACGCCACCTCCAACGTGCTGGCCGGGGCGCTTTACGATCTGCCCCTGGCGGGCACGGCGGCGCATTCGTGGACGCAGGTTTTCCCCAGTGAGCGGCGCAGCTTTGAAGCCTTGCTGGAAACTTTTCCCGACACCGCCATCCTTCTGGTGGACACTTACGATCCGCTGGTGGGCGCGGAAATCGCGGCTACGCTGAAGATGAAGGTTCCGGGGGTGCGGCTCGACAGCGGTGATCTGCTGGAAAAGAGCCGGGACGTTCGGGAGATTCTCAACCGCCACGGCCGGCAAGATACCAGGATTGTCGCCAGCGGCGATTTGAACGAATTCAAGATCGAAGAACTTACGGCGAGGGGCGCGCCCATCGATTCCTTTGGGGTGGGGACGGACCTTGTCACCTCGCGCGATGTGCCCGCGCTGAGTGTGGTTTACAAACTGGTGGAGACCGAAACCGCAGGCGTGGTGGCGCCGAAGACCAAATTCAGCGAGGAGAAGGTTTACTGGCCCGGCCGCAAGCAGGTGTTCCGCTTTTCCGACGGCGGCCAATACCATCACGACTTGCTCGCCTGCGCCCGGGAAGACTATCCGGAGGCTTCGCCCCTGCTCGAAACTGTCATGCGCGCCGGCCGCCGCGTGGCCCCCGCCCCACCGGTGAAACAAATCCGCGAGCGCACCCTGGCCAATCTCACCCGCATGCCGGAAGCCTGCCAGGCTTTGCGCGGGGCGCCCGTTTATCCCGTGGAAAAGAGCGTGGGGCTCGACGAGTTGCTCGAAGAGGTTCGAGCGCGGCACTTTGGCGCAGCAGAAGCATCGCATGAAGAGGGAGGGCGTTAGGAAGTGAGCGCCATGGGTGAGCCGCTGGTCTTTTTCGACGTCGATACGCAGGTGGATTTCATGCGCCTCACGGGGCGGCTCTACGTTCCGGGCGCGGAACACCTTGTGCCTAATCTCCAGCGATTGATGAACTGGGCTCGCGAGAATGACGTGCCGGTGATTTCCACGGCCGACGCCCACTCCCCTGATGATCCGGAATTCAAAATCTGGCCGCCCCATTGCGTTGTGGGCACTCCCGGACAGAAGCGCATTCCCGAAACCCTTTTTCCCGAGCCCGTCATCATTCCCTGCCGCCCCGGCGCCTTCCAGCCTCCCGCACGCTGGGTGGGCCAGTTCATCGTTGAAAAGCCCACCTACTCGGCGCAGGACAATCCCAATTACGAGGCCATTCTGCGGGCACTGGGACTGCGGCGCGCTGTGGTGTTCGGCGTGGCGACGGAATATTGCGTGCTCGCCGACGCCCTGGGGCTTCGCCGGCGGGGCTTTAAGGTGGACGTGGTGGTCGATGCCATCAAACCCATCACCGAGGATGGCGGCCGCAAGGCATTCGAGGAAATGTCTGCGGCCGGGGTTCGTATGGTCACCACCGCGGAAATGATGTCAGTTGCGCCCCACCGGCCTTGCTTATAGAATGCCACCAGATTTCTTGCCAGGTCCCACGGGCAGGTTCTCGCGGATTGGAGTCATACCTTGATGAAATGCGTAAACCAGTTTATGAAGGTGGTTGCCTTGCTTGCGGGCTTGATGGTGGTGGCCGCTCTCGCGGCGTGCAATAACAATTCCACGCCGGTGGTGAGTTCCGAGCCGGCGCCTCGAGTTGCCGCGCCGAACATCACCGATGCTCAACGATTCAGCGATGGCGCCAGTAAATTGATCGACGCGATGAAGAAGCCGACCGCGTCCTTCCACTTTTCTTATAAGGGGCAGGAAAACCTCAGTGAGGACAGAACCAAGCTGCCGGAGGTGGGCCCGGTGGCCTTGCAAGCAGATATCTCCCCTGAGGAAATCAGCCTGACGGAGACGCGCGGCTCAACCACCAAGACGTCCAAGGCCAAGAGCGGCGATGAGCTTGATTGGGGCATGGCGAACTTGACGACGCTCAGCGTGATGACCAGTCCGACCCTTGTCATCGCGGTGGGAGCCAGCGTAGCACCTCCGCCGAGTACCGACCTGGTGGGGGCCACTCCCGCGGATAGATTTGTTTTTGACACCACCACCGCCACCCCATCCCAGAAAATGGGCTTGCAAAGAGCCCGCATGGTGGTGACGACCATAAGAGACTGCAAGGGAACGGCGTGGATCGCCAAGGATTCCGGCCTTCTCATCAAGTTTAATATCGACGCTGATTACCTGGACAAGGACAACCACGCCTGGAAGGAGCACTACGAAGGCGATGTGACCCCGAAGTAAGCACTCCGCAGAATACCAGAGGCTAGCCGGGCTACGCTGCAGCCGGCGACAAGCCTGGGGGCGCGCCTTTTTGCTCAACCCTGGCTATTGCTGGTTGCCGGGAGATCCTTCCTGAGGCCATCGTATCATTCGTAAGACAATTATTTTCAAAGTGTTAAACAATATCCAATAGCCCGGGGCATGCCCTTTGCGGCAATCCTTCTTCTTCATAATAGCCTACTACATAGATGGGCAGTGAGTTACATGTATAGGCTATCCAAAAAACGCCTTGTGGCCGTGGCGCGGCAGCGGAGCTTGCCAGAGGGATGACCTGCCCGACTCGTTCCAAGGGGCGGGGTTTGCCTGGTCCCACCCCGGTTTCGAATTTGCCCGGCGGCGGGAGCATCGACCTCTTTCCGACTGCGTAGTGACCAATAGCAGAGCGGGTGAAAGCAGGGTCGAGTGGATTGGAGAGCCGGCATTGCGGGCAGGGATAAAGGGTCGGGAGTGGGGTGGCGAGCGCAGGTGGGACCAGTGAAATCGGGCGTGGGGAAGGGAAAGTTGCCCGCACCGCCCGCTTTAATCGGTCGCGAGGGGCTAGGGGAGCTAGAGGATTTTGAGGGGAGAAGGGGCTAGCTTGGCGAAAGGGGAAGGTCGGTCCAGCGAGCGTGGCTGGCTCGGGCAGCATATTGCGACCACCGCCGAAGGGGCCGGGGGACGGTATGAAGTTCCTCCAGCGCTGGCGCGATGAATTCTATCTTGGTTAGTAACATGCTCAAAATAAATACCTTAGAGCGCTGTTCCTCTTGCCTCTGGCAAGCGGCGTGGGATTTCAATAACCAGAATGAGGAGGTCATCCCCTCCGGCTGGGGGCAAATGAAATTGTGGCTAGGATAATAGGGCTAGTTAGGAAAGCGCCAAGCCCTTTGGCGGCCCGGCGTGGGCAGTTCCAGATCGATTCCCGCGTTCCGGTTAAGCGTTCAGGCGCTTTTGATGACGCGGCGGTAGAGATCTTCGTAGAGGGGAATGATGCTTTTGCTGCAAAAATGGCGGAGCGCGCGTTGCCGGGCGGCACGCGACATTTCCGCCTGGCGCTCCGGGTTGGAAAGGATATCGAGGGCCCGCGCCGCCATGGTATGAACGTCGCGCGCCTCGACCAGAAACCCCTCTACGCCATCGCGGATAACTTCCGGTACGCCGCCCACCCGGGAGCAAATGGCCGGGACGCCGGATGCCATTCCCTCCAGCGCCGCCAAGCCGAAAGATTCAATGTCGCTGGGCAGCAGCAGCACGTCGGCACAATTGAGGAGATCCTGCACTTGGTTTTGCTTGCCCAGGAAGATCACATCGGGGCTGAGGTTCTTTTCGCGGGCCATCCATTCGGCCACGGTCCGGTCAGGCCCATCGCCGATCATCAAAAGTTTGGCGGGCATTTCCCGGCGAACGAGCGCAAAGATTTCGACGACGTCCGCCACGCGCTTGACGGGCCGGAAATTCGACAGGTGGACAAGAATTTTCTCCCCCTGCGGCGCGAATTCCTGGCGTCGGGACTGGTCTTCGGCGGGGCGAAAGACGTCGCAGTTGACGAAGTTGGGAATAACCTCGACCGGTCGGTGGATGGCAAATTCCCGCAGCGTCACATCCCGAAGGTATTCGGAGATGGCCGTGACCCCGTCGCTCTCCTCGATGGAAAAGCGGGTAATAGGGAGATAGGAGCGATCTGCGCCGACCAGGGTGATATCGGTGCCATGCA
>PLWR01000345.1 GCA_003165615.1 Acidobacteriota bacterium
AAGGTATGGCTGGCGCTGCACGGCACGCCATCCTGGATTTCTTCGCCCACGGCGGGGGGCGAAGAGCAAAACTCCTCCACGTTTCCAACCAGCTCCGGAGTCCGGAAAACCTGATGCAGATCTGTCTGGGTGATTCCCAGGTCGAGAACAGACCGGGCGCCGTCCATCATCGGAGTGATGGTGGGATCGAGAGTGTACTCGGCCCCCAATTCCTTGGCCAGCGCCACGACTCCGGCATAGTCTTGCAGGTTCTGGCGCATGAGCACGTTGGCGATGCTCACCTTCATCCCCCGCTCGCGGAGCAAACGGATGCCGGCAACCGACCGCTTCAGCGAACCCGGCAGCTTGGTGATGGCGTCGTGAACTTCCGGGCGGTGCGAGTAGATGCTGACTTGCACGGACTCCACCGCCAACTCGCGCAGGCGGTCCGCTTCCTTCTCCCGAATCATGAAGGCGTTGGTTTTGACCTTGACGCAGAAAAGCAGGGAGCGGCCGTATTCCAGGATGGGGAAGAAGTCCATGCGCATCAGGACTTCGCCACCGCTGAAGGTGAGAAAGAAAACGCCGGCTGCGGCCAGTTGGTCGAGGACGTCCATGATCTCCGCGGTGGTCATTTCGCCGTGATCATCGTGGTCCAGGTAGCAGTGCACGCAGCGCTCGTCGCAACGGTACGTGACATCGAACTGAACGCCCAGAGGCACGCCCGTCTTGAACGCCCGATCGTTCATCTCCTGCAGCAGAGTGCTCACGCGCGTCCTTTCCGATAGACGATGGCCGATTGCCGATTTACGATTGAAAATCGTTTGTTAACTAGATTAGGAATGCTCGAAGTAATAAATATTAAATTGTCAATCATCAATTCAGCCTCACATCACTCATCCATCAACCATCGGCAATCTTCAATCGGCAATGCTCTTGATAGGTTCGTCGGAAAGCAGCATGATTCCGTGCTCCGCCAGTTCCCGGACAAAGGCTTCCGCATCCTTGAGAGCCTCGGCCGGCTCCACGTCGAATTCAACACAAACCTTCCGGGCGACGATGTCCTCGAGCGAGGTGGCGCCGTCCGCCGCCTGCCAGATCACCGTGCCCACCTCGTTCAGGTTGAACAACGTGGAATCGCGGGCGGACATGATCATCATTTCGCCGTCCAGCACGCGCGCGGCAATATCCCGGCTGCGAGCAATGTAGAGAGCGCTCATACGATCAACTCCCACACGCGCTCTTCCGGAGTAAACACCAGCCGCCGCACCGGCACGCGCCGCACAAAATCGCAAACTGTTTGGAAAAGCATCTGCACCAGTTCTGTATCGTGGGCAAAGAAGAGAATGTGACGCATCAGCTCCCGCGCGGCCTGCCCCTTGCTCAGCGGTTCGATGCGGTTCTCCGGGCCTTGCTGGAGGAGGAACAGCCCTGCCAGTGGCGCTTGCACCTTCTGGCCGATGCGCGCCAGCTCCCCGGCGAATGGTGTGCCGAAGGCGGAAAAAGCAGGTGTTAGATTACAGGTTACAGGTGAGAGAAATCCGTTTCCTGTTTCCTGTTCCCTGTAACCTGTAACCTGCTCTTCCGGCCTTATGTACGAAATCTCATCGGTGAGCAGGGTGACGTCCGGGGGGGCCAGCCGCGCCAAGGTGGTTTTTCCCGTGCCGGAAACTCCTGCCAACACAAATGCGCGGCCGTTGCGCACGGCGCTTGCCGCATGCACCAGGAAGCCACCCTCGCGGGCCAGGATGAGGGAGTGCAGAATGCGCAGGACGCCATCGATGGCATACGGATTCGCGGTCTGGCGCACCCAGCCCCGGTGGCATTGCGGATCCCATTCGGCGTGGAAGTCGCCCCGCTCCATCACCCAGCGTCCTGCCTCCAAACGCACGCTAACATCTGCGTCGGGGTCTTCGCCGAACCCCGAATCCCGAGCCCCGAGTCCCGGCTCATCGATCAGCCTGATCTCCAGCTCCATCACGGCGGGCAGCGTGTCGGCGGTTACGAACTCGCCGTAGCGGTCCGCAAGCAGGTGCGCGAAATCAGCACTTTCCGTACGCACAAGGATCGGTATTCCGCCAATGTGAATGGTAAGGCCGCGAATGGAAGTCAATGTGGGCGACGGCATCGTAGAAAACCGGAGATCGGGTTTCGGGATTAGGGGTTTCGTTTGTAATGCGCCCTCTGCCCTGGCAGAGAGAAATAGGAAGCTCGCGATGTCTATCCCGAACCGCTAAACCCCAATCCCCAACCCCTAATCCCTAATCCCGAGTCCGGACCCCGGTTTTCCAACCCGCAGCAGCGCGCGGGTGGCCAGGTCCGATCGGCAGAGAACCCATGAGGCTAGGCGGCTGGCGACATTTTGATGTGGGGGAAGTCGGCGCGCGCCGCGCTCGATGGCGGTAACGCGCCCCAACAATTCATGGCTGGAAACGGGAGCGTCGTTGCCGTCCACGCTGTCGCCGCGCGTCACCCATTGAATTCTGCCCTGGCGGAAGGTTCGTTGCACCACGCGGTGGGCCACCAGTCTCCCTTCGCGGCCAAACAACACGATATCACCCGGCAGCGCTTCCGCTGCCTCGTGGCTGCGCACGGAGAGGATATCACCCGGCCAGACAGCGGGCAGCATGCTGGCGCCGGTGGCTCGAAGGCGCAAATTTCCGGAGGAGCGGAGCACCTCCGCCGCCAATTTACATCCCAGAGTTTCGCGGGATGTTCCGTCGCAAGGTGTGACCAAATGAATCATGATATTTTTCTGTTAAAGTGACACGATCCCTGCGTGCTAACCACCTTGCCACAGCTCAGCGCCCTGGTTTCGAAGACCCGCTCGTGCCGTACCTCCGGTTTCCGGTAGGGCTTACGCACCGCCTTCTGCACCTCCAAGGGGCTGGCACGTCGATCAGTGTCTTCTGGCTGCTTCATCCTTCACAACCTCCGATTAAGAAACCCTTTGCAATAAGAAACAGGTCGCGAGCTGGACCCGGGAGGGCAAACCTGCTTCCCACCGTCTGGAGTTCGTGCTGCTGGCATTTCCCGCGAGATCGCAGACCTGCCGCCAGGACCTAATCTCCTTATGGAAGGTCACGAAGCACGTGCTGGGGCGTGGCCTGTCGGGCGTAACGCTCCGCCTCTGGTCCGCCCGAAACGCGCTTTGTATGTCCACAGGGGATCCTCGCCATCCACGCGCTGGTGGACGGCCAGTAATTTCGCGCCTCGCAGGTATCTCCGCCTCTCACAGTTGCGATTCTCCTTCGCCTAAGTAGCGCGTCCTTATAGCAATAAATTAGCCACAATGCGTGAAGAATACTGAAAGTACCCGCTGGCCTCTCGATCGTCCTCTACTTATGGCTAGCATACCACTAATATCTTCCCCCATTTTCTTTGTTTTGTGAAGATGCTTAGGGTGTATTGTCTGAGTCCTCAATACGGGCAACCCGAACTGTTCCAACCTGGATCCCTCACCAAATTGCAGGGCCGAACTGCCTTCGATCCACAGGGCTCTAGGGTGAGACCGGCGGCCGGGATATTGACGCCTGAATCATGCCCCTGCAGCTCCGGCGTGACGTTCAGCTTCGATTTCTCGCCCAGCTTGGAGGTTTTTGGAAGCCTGCCGGAAGGCCGGGGCTTGACTGGACGTTGAAAAACTCCCACCGGGATCAGAATCAAACGTTTTCGTGGATTTGGAGTTTAGCTGGGGTTTTGGCGGAGGGCGGAGGAAGCTTCCGCCGCTCAGGAGGGATCGGCGGCCCAGGAGCAGCAGGCGGGGTTGGTGCAGACAGATTCTAAAAAGCAGGCTGCCAGGTTCGTCTCGGGTGTGGGCTTCCAGGTCTTGCCGGGCGCAGGCGTTCTTTGCGGTGAATATCCCCCAGCAGCGGTGCCGGCCGCCGCGCCCTCGCATCAG
>PLWR01000256.1 GCA_003165615.1 Acidobacteriota bacterium
TGGCCACAATGGCGTCCGGCCGCGCGGCCTTGGCCTTCTGGTAACTGATCTCGGGAGTGGGATTCGCCAGGGCAAAAATAATCGGCCGCTCCGCCATGGGCTGGAGCATTTCGCCCGTCACGCAATCGCCCACGGAAAGCCCCACAAACACGTCCGCGCCCTCCAGCACTTCGGCAAGGCGGCGTTTGGAGGTTTTGACGGCAAAGCGCGAGTTGTAAGGATTCATGCCCTCGGCACGGCCCTCGTAAATCACCCCGTGGATGTCGCACATGGTGATGTTTTCCTTGCGCACGCCCAGACGCACATAGTGCAGGGCGGAGGCCAGGCCCGCCGCGCCCGCGCCATTGAAGACCACGCGCACCTGGTCAATTTTCTTATCAACCAGCTCCAGCGCATTCAGCAACGCCGCCCCCGAGATGATCGCCGTGCCGTGCTGGTCGTCGTGAAACGCCGGAATCCCCATGGTCTTGCGCAGAGTCTCCTCAATGTAGAAGCATTCCGGCGCCTTGATGTCTTCCAGGTTGATTCCGCCGCAGGTGGGTTCCAGGAGCTGGCAGAATTTGATGACATCGTCGGGATTCTGCGAGCCTACTTCCAGATCGAAGACGTCGATATCGGCAAAGCGCTTGAAAAGTACGGCCTTGCCTTCCATCACCGGTTNNGCCGAGTCCCAGCACCGCGGTGCCGTTCGAAACCACTGCCACCAGGTTGCCCCGCGCCGTGTACTCAAAGGAAAGATCCTGGTCCTTCTGAATTTCTTTGCAAGGCTCGGCCACGCCGGGCGTGTAAGCGAGACTTAAATCCCACTGCGTGCGGCAAGGCTTGGTGGGCGTTACTTCGATCTTGCCCTTGCGGCCCTGCCGGTGGTAATCCAAAGTGTCTTTGCGGCGAATTTCCATAAAAAGTTCCTTTTTGTCCGGATTTCTCACCATGCCGAATTATCATTGCCTGCAGTTGGAGGGCCAGCGGTGCAGCGGGGATTTGCCGATTTTGGATTCTGTGCCTCGGACCTCGGACTCGGCAATTAGATCTCCCCCGAGACAGGGCCGAAACCGAATGCCGCGAAGCATTACGTCTTTCAATAACGTCCCAATTATCCTGTGCACGGATTATCGCCTAACCCATTTGTTTTCATAAAGTTTTCCGGCTAGCCGAAACGGTGATGACAATATGTCAGGGCGCGTTGATTCTAAAGGACTTTTCCGGATGGGCCTTCATTTTAGCATGTTCTTTTGCTCCGGCCCGCTCCCAACCCAAGGCAGTTAAGATGCTTGTTTTCATTGGAGCGAATGCATCGTGGCTCGCCCGGCGTTACGCTTGACGTACGGCGTCTTTTCGCTAGACTGCACTCATGATCGTTAGTTTCCGGGACAAGGAAGCTGCCGCCTTCGCGGCCGGAAAACGGGTCAAAGCCTTCTCGGGCATCGAACGCGCCGCCCGTTTGAAGTTGGACCGGCTCGAATCAGCCCTCACGCTCAGCGATCTAGCGGTCTTGCCGGGAAACAGGTTTGAGGCCCTGAAGGGCAGCCGAAAAGGCCAATACAGCATCCGCGTGAACGATCAATGGCGTGTTTGCTTCGAATGGCCAGAACGCTCCCGGGGTCCGGTGAATGTTGAAATTGTCGATTACCACTAGGAGCCGGTTGCCTCGAGGATAAGAAACGACGAAAGGAATGAATATGCCACTACTCGCGATTCATCCCGGAGAACACTTGGCCGAGGAATTGAAGGAACTCAACATGAGCGCCGCCGCGCTGGCACGCCAGTTGCAGGTTCCCACCAATCGCATCACTCAGATTCTGAACGGACGGCGCGACATCACGGCCGACACGGCGTTGCGCCTGGCGCATTTCTTTGGTACCAGCGCCGAATTCTGGATCAATCTGCAATGCCTCTACGATTTGCACATCGCCCAGCAGGAATCCGGAAAAACCATCGAGACCCTTCTCACCCTCAAGCGAATGACTGCCGTCCACGCATAGACCCTGCCACCGAACAGGATATTCGGCTGGCTGGCGCAGACGTGCTTCTCAATGTCTGCGGCTCGCGGGGGCGCATACGCTCGCTTCGGTATGTATCATAGCGCTACGGGGCGGTTCGCGAACCGCCCCCTATGAATTGCAACGCATGCTGGCTCATTTCCCCGGCGACTTGGGGGTGTGTGCGGCGGACTGTTGAATTCCCATCACGCCTACCTGTGCATGGACCACGGCGATGGACGCCATGTTGACGATTTCTTCCACGCCGCAGCCGCGCGCCAGGACGTGTACGGGTTTCGCCATCCCCATCAGGATGGGCCCCAGCGCCTCCGCGCCGCCCATCCGCATCATCAATTTGTAGGCAATGTTGCCCGCCTCCAGGCTGGGGAAAATCAGAACATTGGCATCGCCTTTGACCCGGGAGAAGGGATAATCCTCGGCGGACAATTCCGGGACGATGGCCGTGTCCGCCATCATTTCGCCCTCTACGACCAGGCCCTCCGCTTTGAGTTTGATGAGGGCGGTGGCGCGGCGAACCTTGTCGGCCAGCGGGTGGCGGGTGCTGCCGAAATTTGAAAACGATAGCATGGCCACGCGTGGTTCCACGTTGAACCAGCGCGCCACTTCCGCGGCAAGAATGGCGGTCTCCGCCAGATGCTCGGCGGTGGATTCAATATTGACCGTGGTATCGGCGAAGAAGTAGACGTTTTTGTTCGTCGCCATCACGTAAAGGCCGGAAACGCGGTCCACCCCCGGGCGGGTGCGGATGATTTGCAGAGCGGGGCGAATGGTATCAGGGTAATGCTGGCTGACGCCGGCGATGAAGCCGTCGGCATCGCCCATGTGGACCATCATGGCGCCGAAGTAATTGGCATTGAGCATCCAGTCGTAAGCTTCCGTCCGGGTGATGCCATAGCGATGACGCAGGCGGAAGAATTCATCCACGTAGGGGGGAAGGCGCGTGGAACCGGCAGGGTCGATAATATCCCCTTTCACTTTGCCCAGGCCCAGCTCCTGGAATTTTGCTTCGATCACGGCGGGCCGCCCCAGAAGAATGGGGTGAGCGATGTTTTCCTCCACCAGGCGGACGCTGGCGCGGATGATCTTTTCGTTTTCGCCCTCGGAAAAGACGATGCGTTTGGGCGCCGCCTTGGCGCGGTAGTTGATGTTCTGCATCACCGCGTAGGTGCGGCCCAGGCGACGTTGCAGTTGCTCGCGATACTCGTCGAGGTCCACGGTGACTTGCGCCACGCCGCTTTGCATGGCCGCTTCCGCCACCGCGGTGGATTCCCAAATCAGCACGCGCGGGTCAAAGGGCTTGGGGATAATGTACTCCGGCCCAAACTGCAGCCGACTGACGCCGTAAGCCCGCAGCACCGAATCGGGCACGTCCTCTTTGGTGAGGGCCGCCAAAGCGCGTGTGGCCGCCAGCTTCATGGCCTCGTTGATAGCGCGCGCCCGCACGTCGAGCGCGCCGCGGAAGANNTTGTTGACCTGGTTGGGATAGTCGGAGCGCCCGGTGGCGATGATAACGTCGGACCGTGCCGCCTTGGCTTCGTTGTAACTGATTTCCGGAACGGGATTGGCCAAGGCGAAAACAATGGGATGGCCGGCCATGGAACGCAGCATATCCCGCGTCACGCAATTGCCGATGGAGAGGCCGGCGAAAACGTCGGCATCCTTCAGGGCCTCGCTCAGAGTGCGCCGCTCGGTCTTGGCGGCAAAGCGCGCCTTGTACGGGTTCATGTTCTCTTCGCGGCCCTCGTACACCACGCCCTTGGTGTCGCAAAGAAGAATATTCTCGCGGCAAACCCCCAATTGAATGTAGTGCTCCGCGCAGGCAATGCCGGAGGCGCCGGCGCCGTTGAAGACCACGCGGACTTTGCTGATGTCCTTGCCCACCACCTCCANNTGATGGCCGTGCCGTGCTGGTCGTCATGAAACACCGGAATCGACATCGTCTTGCGCAGCGTCTGTTCAATTTGAAAGCACTCCGGCGCTTTGATGTCCTCCAGATTGATGCCGCCGAAGGTGGGCTCCAGGAGCTGGCAAAGGCGGATGACCTCCTCGGGGTTCTCGGAATTCACTTCCAGGTCGAAGACGTCAATGTCGGCGAAGCGCTTGAACAGCACGCCTTTGCCTTCCATCACCGGCTTGCCCGCCAACGGGCCAATGTTGCCGAGACCCAGCACCGCCGTGCCGTTGGAAATCACCGCCACCAGGTTCCCGCGGGCAGTGTATTCAAACCCCAACTCGGGTTTTTCGTGAATTTCCAGGCACGGTTCCGCCACGCCCGGCGTATAGGCGAGACTCAAATCATATTGGGTGCGGCAAGGCTTTGATGCGACAACTTCGATCTTGCCCTTCCGCCCCAGGCGGTGGTAGTCCAGCACATCCTGTTTGCGAATCTCCATGGCGCACCCCTGTTCGGCAATCCGTCCGTCATACCGGTGCCCTTTGTACACCATCGCGGGGCAAGGTTCAACCTTGCGAAGCAATCACACCGACGATTCATTGCGAACCATCCTCGTAAATGGGTTCCAGATTCATTACCGCGCCCTCGGAGCCAGAGGCGAGCCGCACGGTAACCACATCGCGCGGGCCCAAATGCACGCGCAATTCCTGCATTCGTTCCAGCACAAACATTTGCAGCGCGTCTTCGAACACCGGCGGGTGCCACGTGTAGAGGCCCACCAGGGAGGGAGAAACTCCGAGCCAGCGTCCGGCGGCCGCGCGCAGTTCCGCGAGTGCGGGCACCCGCTCGCCATCATGAATCTGCCAGAGCGGCCGTTCGGGACGCTCGAGGTCAAAGCTATGAGTGCCGGGGAGGTAGGCGAGGACTTCACGATCCGCCTCCGGCGTGGTGATGGAGAAGTAGAGGCGCTCCTGCGTCTTCGGCAGGGCTTCGAGCCATTCCGCATTGACGCGGATCGAGACGCGCGGCAACCCGAGGCGCTCGGCCGAGGGCAGTGCTGCCAGGCCGGCCGCGAGACCCGCCTGGTCATCAAGCAGTTGTGCAAGCGGCAACCCTCCCAGTGATTCCGGACCGGCCTTGGGGACATCTCTGGTACTCGCGCGGGTTGGGCCTCCTGTGTCCGGCGCCTGCTTAAGATCGCGCCCGGCAACATCATCACCTGAGCCCGGGGAAACAGGCCCCGGATTTAGCTTGGGCGCTTCCAGGGCGGCAACGGTCGCAGTCGGAGCAGCCGTAGGCACGGCACGCTCCGGCGGAACTGGAATTGGCGGTGGCTTCTCCATGATCTCCGGCGGGATGGGCTCGGCGGCCATGGCGTCAGGAGTGATGGATTCGGCGTGGCGTGGCAAGAACTGGGGCTCCCCCCGATCCGGCAGGGGGAGCTTGACCGTTACCGGTTCCGGCGTCGGGAGCAAGCGCGTTGAACTATCCGTCACCGTAGAAATATCGGGCAGCGTCTGCGGCTCGGGCGGCACCACCAGCAGGGTGACGGTCTCCGCGCGCGGCGGGCGAGTAACGCTCGGGAAACGCCTCAAAATAAGGGATAGAGAGACCAGTCCGGTCAAAATAACGACGGAGAGAAGGAGCGCCCTGGGATCAGGTCCACACGTCTCGAGCAGAGCAAAGGTGGGAACACCCATGCCATCGGGTTCCGGTTCGACGGCGGGGCGAATCATTATTGCATCCACCCAGTTTTCAGCTTTGGTTGCGGGAAAAGTAGCTGGCATAGGTGTCCACGGTAGTTGCATACCAATTGATATAGGCCCACATGTCCTTGGAATACTCTTTATTGAAGACCCCGGGGCCCGCAACATACTTCGCGGCGGCACGCGCCACGCTGCCCTCTTCCTGGTAGTAGCGCGCCAGCAGCATCGTTCCCATCCAGGCGTTGAATTCCGGTTCGCTCAGGCGCTGGGAGGGCCAGCCTTCCAGGCGGCAGCGCTCGGGCATAATCTGAAACATTCCCACCTCGCCGGCGGACCCGCGCGGGGCATTCGTGTTCAAATGTGACTCCATCCAGGCCACGCCCAGGGCCAGTGGGACAGGCACGTTGTTTGCCTTTGCCCAGCGCACAACGCGCTGGTATGCAACTTGATCAAGGCGGTTGCCGGAGGGTCCCAAGGAGGATTGTGGCGTGGGAGGCTTCGCCGGAGGGGGCTCTTGCGGCTGGATAAATTCCGGCAAGTGCGGCGGGGTAACAGGTTCAAGGGAAGGCTCGCCGGACGGACGTGTGGCGGGTTGGAATGAGACAGGTTTTTCCTCCACCGAGTTCTCATCTCCCCTGCCAGCGCGCACCCTCTCCACCGTACCCAGCAGGTCGTTGTAGAAGGCACGCCGCGCATCGGCATCCTCGCGCAGGCGCGCGAATTCACCCTGGATGCGCTGGGCCTCAGGATCAGGAGAGTTCGAGGAGTCGGGCTGATGCGTGTTTGCATCGGCAACTTGCTCCACCGAAGCCACCGGAGTGCCTGTCGTGGCGCGAACCGAACGCGCCAGAGGCGCGGCATGCGCGTTCACTGCCGCTGACTCCTTCTGTTTTGCAGAAGAGTTGAAACTAGTTGACACTCGGGGCGGGGCGGCAGGAGAGCGCGGGGGCACAATCTCCGTCTCCAGTGGCGACGCCGCGGGACCGGAATGCCAGGTGGGTTTCGTTGCCTTCTGCCCTGCGAGCATGGGAGCCTTATGCCCGGTGGATTTCGTTGCCTTGTGCCCCGCCAGCGTGGGTGCCTTATGCCCGGTGGGCTTCGTTGCCTTGTGCCCTGTGAGCGTGGGAGCCTTATGCCCGGTGGGTTTCGTTGCCTTGTGCCCCGCCAGCAGGGGAGCCTTATGCCCGGTGGGCTTCGTTGCCTTGGAGCGTTTGGAAGGCACGGAGGTGTGGGCTCCCGGTTCTTGCTGAGGCGCCCCTGCCAGGGTGGCGGATCCCAGGAAAAGCAATCCTGCGCACGAAGTTACCAGACACAGCGACGTCGAGAGGATCTTCACGCGAGTCATCCCCTTCTTTCCACCCGATCAGGATTTTGCCTTCACCAGCTTATCGGGAAGTTGCGGCTGGCGCTTCCCAATTGTGCCTGTCGATCCTGGCCTGCCGCCCGCTGGCATGGGCTTCCACCGGCCCCCTGACGTAGTAGGCATAGCGGTCTTCCAGTTTGCCTGACTCGAGGGGTTTGTCCGACAACCCGCAGGCTTTGGCGCCAGATTCGGCCCGGCACGTCTCTGAGAGCACGGCCAGATGATTCACATCGTTTTCCAGGTCAGCGATGGGCGCGTGGGTAGCCTTCAGGAGAATCGCGGCGCGCTGTTTGCTTAATGCCGCCGGAGCGAAATCGACGCTCTGTGCGCACACGATGGGGGCAAGCGCGAGCAACAGAGCGGTGAAAGCGGCAAAGGCCATGAGGTCTCGCGAAGTTGGAGAATGGATGGTTCGTTTTAAGGGTCTTATGCACATAGGTTACTCCCGGTGCGATGCCTGGCGGCAAGCCCGCACATCGCCTGATTGCTTGATGCACTCACGCATCTGCTCCATGTTGGCGTCCGACTTGGTGGCCGCCCCGGGCTCTCTGAGCAGGTCTTCAACCTGGGAGCTGGGCGCCAGGTGTTCCGCGGCCACCAGCGATTTCCGGCCTTGCTCCAGCGTATCTTCCGCCTGGGCGCGGACGACGAAGTATTCCAGCTTGTTGGCGAGGCGCAGGCGGTTCTGGCGCGCGGAGAGCGCGTCCGCCATGAAGACCTTTGCCTCTTTCTCGTAAGCTTGCTGGAGGGTCTGGAGCTTCGAGAGTTCTTGCGCCGCGTCCGCAGTTTCCTGTTGGGCCTGTGACAATTGGGCGGGCAGATCTTTTTCATTGCGGTCGGTCTCCGACAGTTGCCGGTCGATTTCACGCATGGCCGCCAGCGTCTCCGGCGACGAGGGCTGGCGGGCAAGGTTGGCCAGCGCCGTTTCCAGGTCGGGGCGGCGTGAGGGGCCATCGTGTTTGTTCAACTCGTCGAGCGCCTGCCGCCGTTTGGCCACGAACTCCTCGAGCGCCTGCGTCTTGCTCTGCACGTCGTGCGCCTGTTCCGTGTAGTCCGCGCTAAGCTCTTCGCTGGTCCGCTCGCGATCGAGTTCGTCGCTCAGCTCCACCTGCACTTTGCGCGGGTCGGCGAAGCGCACCAGCCCCGGGTC
>PLWR01000459.1:0-3387 GCA_003165615.1 Acidobacteriota bacterium
TCCATCGGGCCGGGCGCAACCAACATGCTGACAGGGGCCGCCCTCGCCACCATCAATCATTTGCCTGTGCTCCTGCTTCCCTCGGATTACTATGCGACGCGCCATCAAGGCCCCGTGCTTCAGCAATTGGAGCACCCCATTTCCGCGGATGTCAGCGTCAACGACTGCTTCCGTACCGTCAGTCGATTCTTTGATCGAATCTCCCGCCCGGAACAGCTCCTGACCGCACTCCCGGAAGCGATGCGGGTCCTGACCGATCCTGCCGACACCGGCGCTGCCACCCTCGCGCTGCCCCAGGATGTGCAGGCCCACGCCTATCCGTTCCCCGTGGCCCTCTTTGAAAAACGGGTTTGGAGAATTGAGCGCCGCCTCCCCGATCCCCCGCGCGTCGTGGAAGCCATCGGTTTGCTCAAGAAGGCAAAATCCCCCGTCATCATCGCCGGGGGCGGTGTGCATTATTCCGGAGCCTGGGAAGAATTGCAGAGCTTTTCGGAATCGATGGGAATCCCCGTGGTTGAAACCTTTGCCGGCAAGGGCGCAATTCGCACGGATTCCGCGCTGCTCCTCGGAGGGCATGGAGTTACGGGAAACCCATTGTCCGCCAAGTGTGTGAGCCAGGCGGACCTGATCATCTGCGTGGGCACGCGTTTGACGGACTTCGCTACCGGCTCACACTCCTGCTTCAATAATCCGGAAGTGAGGTTCATCAGCCTCAACGTCAAGTCCCACGACGCTTACAAGCTGGGCGCGCTCCCCATCCTCGCTGACGCCCGCGAAGCGCTCCACGCCCTTGCGGGGGCGGGGGCAAAGGCCGGCCTCAAACCCCGTGCGAATTACGTCAAGGAAATTGCCCGGTTAAAAGGACAATGGAAAAAACAGCTCGTCCGGAAGGTTTATCAACCCACTGCCGGCGAGTTGATGAGCCAGGGACAACTGATTGGAATCCTCAACGAGGAGGCGAAGGCAGGCGATACCGTTGTCGCCGCCGCGGGCAGCCCTCCGGGTGACTTGCACAAGTTGTGGGATGTCACTCAGGGAGCGGCGTGCCATCTCGAGTTCGGCTTCTCCTGCATGGGTTACGAAATTCCCGCCGGCCTGGGCGTCCGCATGGCCCAGGCGCAAGGCGAGGTTTTCGTACTCGTTGGGGACGGAACCTATTTGATGAATCCTACTGAACTCGTCACCGCCAGCCAAGAAGGGCTGAAGATCACGCTGGTCATTTCCGAGAACCACGGATTCCAATGCATCCGGCAACTGCAAATGGCGCGTGCCGGGCATACCTTTGGGAATGAATTCCGCGCCCGCGACCCGAAATCGAAGCGCCTCGAAGGCGAGTTTGTGCCCATCGATTTTGCCAAAAATGCCGAAAGCATGGGGGCGCGGACATGGAGCGCCAATACGCCCGATGAAGTGCGCCAGGCCTTGCGTGAGGCTCGCGAGGAGAAAGGCACTTCTGTCATTGTGGTGCAAACGGAAAAATATCGCTTCCTCCCGGGCTCCGGGGTGTGGTGGGATGTCGCGGCGGCGGAGGTGTCACAGGATCCGGTCACCAAAAAGTTGCGGGCCGAGTATGAAGCGGGTCGCCGCAAGCTCCAGCGGTTTTACTATTAGATTGATGGCCCCGATCGAGATATTTTTTGTGGAGGCGGGCTTTAGCCCGGCATTTTGGGTGCAATCGTGAAGAGGTGGAGAGGCTTATGAACCTGGGAACAGAAATCCGCGAATACGCCGTCCCCTCTGGCACCATGGGGATATGGTGGCTGGGCCAGGAAGGGTTCGTGTTCAAATCCCCCGCCGGCACGGTCGTGGTTGTTGACCCCTACCTTACCAATAGTTGCAAGGTTGGGGCCGAACAAGTGGGGATTAACGCGGACCGGCTCTATCCGCCCCCCCTCCATCCCGTGGAATTGGATGTCGATGTTTTTGCCTTCACCCATTCCCACCAGGACCATTGCGATCCTGAAACCGTTCTCTTCTTTCGTGCCAGTGGACGGAAAGCGACGTTCGTGGCTCCCGGCGAGACTATGGAAAAACTCGAAAGCCTCGGAATTCCGCGCGATGAAATCCTGCTGATTTGGCCCAATAAGGAGCATTGCTTTGGCGATATCCGTTTGAAAGCTACCTTTGCAATTCCCTATTCTGGCGATGACCTGACTCATATCGGTTATCTCATCTCGATCGACAATGGTCCAACTGTCTATATGACCGGTGACACGGACTATCACGATTTGCTGGGCTGTGTGGCGGAATCCAAGCCCGACATCATGATTACGGTGATTAACGGGGCCTTTCGCAACCTTGGCCCCAACGAGGCCACCAAGCTGACCGCGAAAATTGATCCCAAGATCGTCATTCCTTGCCATTACGATCTGTTCCCTGATAATTCCCTCGACCCTCGCCTCTTTCGCACCTGCCTGGTCGCTGCGGGCATCGGCGATAAATACAAGGAACTCCAACATGGCGAGCCTTACATTTTCAAGTTCTAGTCCGGATTTCGCGCCTCGGCTTGGGAAGAGCGGGGCTGGAAAGCACTCGGCAGAAGGCAGGAGGCCATTATGAAATGGATAAGAGAAAGGGTCCTCAGCGGAGAATGGTTGGGGGGAACGTTTCTAAACCTCGGGTCGAGCCTGACTGCTGAGATTGCGGGGAAAGCCGGCTTTGACTGGCTCCTGTTCGATATCGAGCACGGAATGGGAGATCGCCAGGAGTTGCTGACGCAACTCCAGGCCGTCGAAGGGACGCCCGCCGCTCCGCTGGTCCGGATTGCCTGGAACGATCCCGTCCGATTCAAGCGTGTGCTGGATCTGGGGGTCTCCGGCGTGATGGTCCCCATGGTGAACTCAGCCGACGAAGCCCGGCGCGCCGCCTCCGCCATGCGCTTTCCACCCGAGGGGGTGCGCGGCGTGGCCCGAATGAATCGAGCCTGCGACTTCGGGCCGAGTTTCAATGATTACTTTAAGAACGCCAATTCTCGATTGCTTACTGTTGTCCAAATCGAAACCAACGCGGCCATTGAGAGCCTCGATGAAATTGCTGCCGTCGATGGGGTCGACGTCTTGTTCGTGGGCCCGTTGGACCTCAGTGTGAGTTTAGGCGTGCCCGATCAATTCGATCATCCGGTGGAGCAGGAGGCCGTTGCCAAAGTGGTTGAGGCCTGCCGCGGGGCGGGAAAGGCCGCGGGAATCCTGGTCGCGAACGAAGAGCAACTCAAACAGGTTAAGGCGCTCGGGTTCACGTTTGTGGCCATCGGCTCGGATGGTGGCCTGCTGGTTCGGGAAATGCGCGCGCTGGTTACATTGCTGGGGAAACACCGGTAGGGCCGTGGTGGCATGAACGCAACACCAAAACTGGAAATTCTTCTTCCCTCGCCCCCAAGGAGGCTGTCTC
>PLWR01000459.1:3444-3573 GCA_003165615.1 Acidobacteriota bacterium
AGGCGCTGGATTTGACGGAGTTGGGATTTGAGCAGCGGGCGTGTGGGGAGGGTCGGCCGCCGTATGCGAACGATCTGATGTTGAAGATCTGGCTGTACGGTTACCTGGGGCGCATTCGGGCGACGCGGC
>PLWR01000116.1:0-1414 GCA_003165615.1 Acidobacteriota bacterium
GCCCGACCCACGGTTTATAACAGGCTCAGAGCCGCTGACGTGAAGGTGTTGGACTTCGCCCAACGCGGCGGGCGCGGCAGGAAGGTGGTGCCGATGGGCGAGATACTGAAGATCGAGGGCCGGCAACTCAAGAGGCTTTGACATTAGCGGGCTGATCCCAAGTCGCCACCACAAGCGTGTCCAAGCGATCCTGGCGGGACTTCACCCAAGGCGCGTAATGCTTCTCTGTTGTTTTGATGCTCGAATGGCCGAGTAGCCTTGAGACTTCCTCAAGCGGTATGCCGGCATTGAGCCAAGCGACGGCGGCAGTGTCGCGGAGTTGGTGAGGATGACCCTTTGGCATGCCTGCCTTTCGGAACACGGCGCGAAGATCGTGCTGCCAGTTTGTAACGGCACTTTCAGGCTTCCCATTGCCCGTCTGCCAAAAGACGTAATGGGGATCCACGTTCGGAACGCCGAGCAATTCCTTGGCGACGTCAGGAGGAATCGGGACCGAGACATCAACCCCGGTCTTGGCGCGCGCGGTTACGATGCGCGTGATTCTCTTCCGAGTGTCGTACTGAATCTTTGCCCGTTCCAGGCAGACCGCATCCCTAATTGCGAGCCCGGCGTGTCTCATACATCGAATCAGCGCATGGACTCTGGCGGCCTTGGTTGCCTCTGGAAACTCTTCGGGAATGGTTTCGAGAAGCCTTTTGAATTGAGCTTCCGTCAGGGGAAGGGTCGGGACTTGTACAACTTTGATGGCTGACATGTCGGCGGCGGGGTTGCGCTGAATGAATCCCGCGCTGTGAGCATAGCGAAAGAAAGCCCGCAATCTCGCTTGAACCCTTTGGCGCGTGAGGGATGACGGATAGTCAGACTCCCATGATGACCGGAACTCCGTCAGATCAGGAAGAGCAATTTCCTGCAGGTAGAATTTTCCTCGATGTTCGGAGAAATCGACGAGCCTGGCCAACTCGCGCCGATACTTGCCAAGAACACCGGCGTTGAGATTCTGGCCCTGTTTATCTAGGATGAATGTCTCGACGGCCTGCCGCACAGTTGCGGGCTGATCCCGCTGTACGGGCTTCCCGGCCATTTCGTAAGACAACTCGACTTCCCGCTTGATCCTTTCGGCTCCGGCCCACGTCTTTGATTTCGTGGCGCGACGATACTGCTTGCCGTTGTAGGTCCACCGGAGATGCTTCCAGCAGTCGCACCGCTTGTAGAATTCATCCCCGATGTGCGGGCAATCGAGCGAGTGCCTGGCGAAGATCGTGATGATGGGTGCGTCCATGTTCTCCCCCTGTTGGGCGGAACATAGCGCTTCCACACTTCCGAGTCAAGCACAAAATTAGCACGATTATAAGATGTCGAAACGAATTCTGTTTGTTTTCAGTATCTTAAAAGTGGAGGCGCGGGTGAGAATCGA
>PLWR01000116.1:1496-31890 GCA_003165615.1 Acidobacteriota bacterium
TACCACTGAGCTACTCCCGCTCGCCCGTGCCAAACCGCTTACCAGCATAGCACAAATTGGATTATAGGAACCCTCCCTCTGCACTGTCAAGCTGCATGCGTGGTCCATCGCAATTTTTCATAAAACCTTACGGCGTGGCATGCATCTACATATTTTACGGGTTCGAATTCCAAATTTCTGGGGAATGGTGGGCAGCTAGCATGGGGCTACGGGAGAATCTTGTCGCGGCACGCGAATTCCACATTTCGAAAAGGAGGTCTTGATGGGAAGTCCTCAAATGGAGAATAGACCTGGGGAAATCACTCCCAACTTCAGACTGGATGTTCAACTTCACGAATTGCTGACGGGAAAGCCTGATCGCCCAAGGGTGCCCCCTAAACCAACAGGGGCGGAAACGCTGCCGGAGCCGGTTTATCCCCAGCATCCTGAACTCCTGCGCGACCACGCCGCGGTCCTGGCGCAACCCCATGTCCCCCCGACGAAACGCCATTGGCCATCCGGGTTGGTTTATCGCGCCATCCGGGGTTGGGGTGTTCCCTATTTCCAGTCGCGAGCGCTGCCGGGTGAATTCCACCCCATCATTGCCTACCTTTTCACCGAGTGGAAATGCAACCTCGACTGCCACTACTGCTGGGCCTTCGATAATAGCGTGAAAGGCATCACCGAAGATGTTGCCAAGCGGTCCATCGACTGGCTCCATTCCACCACCTGCCGCGTGCTGGCTCTGATGGGCGGCGAACCCTTGCTGCGCCCCCAGTTCGTCCATAAGGTTGTGGATTACGCCGCTAAGAAAGGATTCTGGGTCTATGTGCCCACCAATGGCCGGCTGCTGCGGCCCGAGGTGATCGACAGGCTGGGCGACTCCGGGGCGGCGATTTTCAATCTTGCCGTCGATGCTGTGGACGAGAAGGAGGGCCTTCCCAAAGCCCTCAACCCGATTCGGAGAAACTTCGAGTACCTCGTTCGCCGCCAATACGACTATGGTTACGCCACATTCTTCAACATCAACATCTGCCGAAACAACCTCGACGATGTTAAGGAGCTTACCGAAATTGCCCGCGCCAACGGCCTCGCTACGGACTACCACATCAATGAATCGCCGATGATCCACCAGTCCCACTTCCAGCACAATGACGACGGCAATGGCACCTTCATCCGGCGCGAGGATTTTCCCCAGGTCGACCGGCTGATTGAGTGGCTTATCGGAAAGAATCGCTCCGGCTACAAAATGGTGAACTCGGTACAGCGGTTGATGGATATGCGTGAGTTCATGCACGGCAAGCTGCAGGAATGGAACTGCCGCGCCGGACAGAACAACGTCATCGTTCGCGTGGATGGCACGCTTGGTCCTTGCTTCCCCATGTATTCGGCAACCCACGACTGGGGTACCATCGAGAATCCGCACTTCGATAACGGCCAGCTCAAGGCGATGAAGAAGGAGTGCCAGCCGCACTGCTTCTCAACGCTGAACCACAACCTGGCGTTTTGTTACAACGATGGGCGCGCTTTGCGCTGGGTGCTTAAGCAAGCGGCGCGTGGCTTCCAGGGCCTTACTGGCAGTTTCACGTAGCTTTGCCGAGGGCCCCGCGGGCGACCGATCGACACCGCCCCGGGACCCCGAATATTGCCGCGGGCTGGCTGATTATTTGTTCCGCTCGATATAAATCAAGTCACTGCTGTACTTATTCGGAAGCTTTACTCTTAGTCCGCCCGTCATCAATTCGCTTCCGGGGCGCACTTGTTCCGGAACTGATCCCTCCTCCGAGCGAACGTGAAATTGCCCTTCGGGCGCCAATCCTGGCAACCGCACTTCTTGTGTAGCCTGGTCGTTGTTCGGCCGAAAAACATAGACCGTCCCACGCTTCAGGCTGGGACTCCAGTAGAACAGGCCATCCCAATGAAGCCCATCCGGCCGCGGCAGAATGTGATGAACCTCAACGTCCTTAAGCATCGGCCGTATCCACGACTTGTAAATTTCGGTGGCGCGCTGGGCACTGGCGATTTCCTCAGGCGACCAGTCGGCACTGTGGGTGGGATCGATCTGCCAAGCGCTCATCATGGCGGAACGCCACAAGTAAGGGCCGGGCTGGTCGGCGTCGTGGTTGTAAAAGTTCTCGTAGGTGTAGGCCATCAGAACGGCAGGCGGAAAGGCAAAGGTGGAATCGTAGATGCTCTGCCGGTCAGGCAGAGCAGACAGCGTATCGGTGGTCACAATGTAGTGCACGTGCTTGATATACCCGAAGTCCTTGATGTGTCCCCCACCGGAGCATCCTTCCAGAACAAGATTCGGATGACGTTGCTTCACGGTCTCCATAATCTGGTAATAGCCGAGTGTTGACCAGTAGCTGACGTCTGCCCCGTAATGGTGGCGGTGGCTCGACTGAACGCACTGGGTCACGATGGGCGAGTAGTCATGCTTCAGGTAGTCGAGGTGGTTCTGCTCAACAACTCTTTCCACCTCGCCCACGGCGAAATCCAGAGCCGGATCAGAACCCAGATCGATCAGGGTGCTCCAGTTGAGGTCCTTTGCCTTCCATCCGGGATTGACCTTTTCCGTGAACCAGCCAGGGTGCTGAAAAACATTCAACGCTCCGGGATCAAGGGAATCGCCGCCGTGCGTCCAAGCCACCCAGAGGCCCAGTTTCATGCCGTTCTGGTGCGCGTACTCTTCAATGGGCTGCCCGCCGCGGGGGAATCGCGCCGGGTCCCAGCGCCAGTCGCCGTCCTTGGGGAACCACATCGCGTCGGGAACAAAGGTTTCAAAGCCGAGTTTCTTGCAGAGCTTCGCGCTACTCAGAACGTCCTGCTCGCGTGCCTTGTTGCCACCCACGTCGAGGTAAAGATTGTAGGCAAGAGTCGGGTAGGGCTGATTCGGGGGGAGCGGCGGCAGCAACTTCTCCAGAATGAAACGGTGCAGGGTGTAGCTGCCATCGTCCAGGTCTCCGCGGTAGCAACCTATGAAAGCGGGCGGGATAAGAAAGGTCGATCCGTCAGGAACATCGGTTTTGAAATCACTCGCCAGGCCGGCGTGCAGTTCAAACTGGTTTGGGTTCGTCGCTCGGGCGTGAATGCCCCCGATGCCCGAAAACTCCCATCCCACGTAAAGGCCGTCTGTTTCTCCAGCTTGGATCGCCATCCAGGGAACGGGGCTGGAACCGTTCGTGGGATCGCTGGTCAAAACCTGATCAAAGGAGGAGTTCACCTCAATGTGGAATGTGCCACCCTCCGTACTGGCGTTGCCGCCGCCACGCTTGATCCACCATGCTTGCACAGGTTTTGTCGAAGGAATCGTGAGACCCGACAGCGCCAGGCTCTCCGGTTGAAGCACCGTGATGGTTTGCCCCGACTCATTCGTCAGCGCCGACCAATGCTCGACCGGACCGTGTCCCGGCGCTGCCAGCCACCTCGAATCAAGGCTCAATCTGGGGCTCTCATTGCGGTAATGAAGGACCAACTCCCCGCTCTTAGCATCCAGATCCGCGTTTTCAAATTTCCAGTCAAGGTCCTTGCGCACGCCATCGACTTCCACCGTCTTCATCAACGGTTCTTTAAGGGGAGCCTTTAACCAATTGCGGTGTGTTGCGGTGGACCTCAATACTTCCAAGACCGGCCAGCCATCCTTGACCGAAATCACCAATTCTGTGTCATCCGTGCTGAGTCTCCATGTATGGGAGCCACCCTGCCGCTCTGGGGCTGCGAGGGCAGAGACCGCGAGAGTCAGCAACAACATCACCCTGAAGGCAATACCAGCCCCTCTGCCCACGGTAAGGGACTGCTGATTCACGTTTGTCTCTGTGAGTCGTGGAGTCTTCATTGTCGTTTCCTGCCTTCATCGCCGGCATTATAGGTCCAGGTTGAGTTCCCCAGCCGCCACATCTTAACCCGAATTGGGTTGTATAGTTCCCCTTGACGCAGCACGCAAGGCTCGGTACTCTGCCCCCGCCACTTCCTGGCGGGCCCATCCCCTCGTCAAGAGGCTGGAAGTCATCCGTAGCAAACGTGAGGAGGACCTTCCAATGATTTCCCGCGAAAGAATCCGCGCTGCCGTCAACCATCAGGAAACCGCCGAGATTCCCATCGATCTGGCAGGCTACTTTGCTTCCGGAATGGCGGCGATTGCCTACAAGAACCTCAGGAAATACCTGAACCTTGAGGAGCGGCCCATCCGCGTCTACGATCCCCACCAGGTTCTGGCGGTGATTGATGAAGACGTCATGAATCGGTTCGGCGTGGACACGGTCCAGGCTGGACGCATCTTCGACCATGACGATTCCTGCTGGAAGGACGGCGTGCTGCCCGACGGGACTCCTTGCCAGTACCCCGTTTGGGCTTCACCGGAAAAGCATGAGGGCGTCTGGGTGCTGCGGTCGGTGACCGGAAAGATCGTGGGGCACCGGCCCGAGGGGGTGCTCAATTTCGAGCCGGTCAACTTCCCCTTTGCCGAGCATGACTCACTTACCGTTAAGGATATCCGCGCCGCCATTGACAACTTTCAGTTCACCGGAGTCGCGGGGCCATATACGGCCACGCTGAACCTGCCCGACGGATCCAGGAAATTTGGCGAAGCCATCCGCTGCCTTTACGAATCCACCGACCGCGCCATCATTCTGCCCTACGGCGGCCATCTGCTGGAGCTAGGGCAATGGCTCTACCGGGCGGATATCTTTTATATGATGATGGGTGCTGAGCCGGCGCGAACGCACGAGTTCCTTGACCGGGTGGTGGAAATTCACCTGGAAGAACTGGAAAAGCTCCTGAAATATGCCGGCCCTTACGTGGATGTCGTTGCCCTAAGTGAGGACCTGGGAGGCCAGCAGGGTCCGCTGGTCTCCATGAAGATGTTCCGCGAGTTCTTCAAGGAACGCCACCGGATCATCTGGAACCGCATCCGCCAGTTAACCAACGCCAAGGTCATGCTGCACAGTTGCGGGGCGGTGAGCGATTTGATTCCCGACTTGATTGAAGCGGGCGTGGATATTCTGAACCCCATCCAAATCGACTGCCCGGGCATGAACGTCCGTGAACTGAAGGCCGAATTTGGCAAGGACCTGGTCTTTTGGGGAGGTGGCTGCGATACCCACCACGTCCTGCCCTTCGCCACGTCGGCGGAAGTGAAGAAGCACGTTAGGAAGCAGGTAAGCCTCCTGCGTCAAGGCGGAGGCTTCGTATTCCAGCAGGTCCATAACATCCTTGCCGATGTCCCGCCGCAGAACATCGTCGCCATGTATGAGGCCGTTCACGAGGGCTGACGGGTTGCATTGTTGGATTCCAAATCGTTTGGGGCGACCGCGCCGGAACATCAAAAGGGCTTCACCACAGAGACACAGAGGCTCACAGAGAACAAGTTAGGGTTCTAAAACAATGAACTGCTTGTGCCCCACAGACGCTTTTCTCCGTGAGCCTCTGTGCCTCTGTGGTGAATCCGTCCTTCCTGCCGCGCGCATAATATAGAGGTGGCTCTTTGAACTTCAGAACTCATCAATCCGGTGTAGAATGTCGGCGTTAGTTTGAATGAGCTTGACCGCGCTGGTTCCCTCGCCCGGCCTGGCGCCGCAAGTTGGAGAGTCGGACTGACTGAAGCGCATCACGCCACGGGCCTGCCTATTGAATCGGTAAATCTCCCGGGAGTATGAACATGCAAAACCCGTTTCAAATGCCCCGTTTGAGCCGCCGGAACTTCCTAGCGACACCCATCGCCGCCGCGGTTGCAGGCAGCCTGCACGACCTGGGAACGGAGTCAATCGCCGCACTCAGAAATGATTCCGCGCAGGTCGTGATTCCATCACCAGAGGAGCGGCGCAAATTAGCGGTGACTTCCCTGCGGACGTACGAAGGCGGTTTTCATAATGGTCCCACCACCCATTTCGACCATCTCGATCCCGAGGATTTCATGCGCAAGGCCCGCGAAGCTCACACTGGGTGTATCGTGGTGCAGACCAAAAGCATGTGGGGTTATGCCTATTACGACACCAAGGTGGGCGTGCGCCACCCGGGTTTGAGCTATGACCTTGTCGCGCGCTTCCTCGATGCCGGTCACCGCAACGGCCTGCCCGTGGTCGCCTATTACAGCGGCCAGGTGGACGTGCAATCGGCGCTGACCCATCCCGAATGGGTTGGAACTAATGCTGACGGCACGCCGATCTGGTGGGGGAACCAGTTCCCGTGGTGCTGCCACCACACCCCTTACGGCGATTACGCCAAGGGCATGTATGAGGAAATCTTCTCCCAGTACGACTTCGACGGCTTGTTCATTGATGGCTCTCCGTGGCCACGCTGGTTCGGTGAACTGATCTGTGGCTGCTCGTGGTGCGATGCGAGATATTTGAAAGATACTTCCGAATCCCTGCGCCTGGCGACCGATGACCCGCGTGTCTACAACCGGCGTGTGCAATGGTTGCAGGATTGCTCCGAGCAATTTCTGGATGAGATCTACGCGATTGTTCGTCGCCATCGCCCCGGCCTGCCCATCTGGCTGAATCAAGGCGATCCCTTGGATATGTCCACCAGTGTGCTGCGCAAAACCTCCTGTCTCTATGTTGAACCGCTGGCGTCAGCCACCGGCCTCTCTGTTGCATCCATCATGCTGCGCGGATGGAAGATGCCCGGGCCGCAAGTCGGCATCTTCTGGGACGGGTATACCAGCGACCCGCTGGACATGGATATCTTTCGCACCGCCGCCGTACTGATGCAGGGCGCCCGGGCGCGGTTCATCACCGACGAGGCGAATATGCCTGACGGCCGCCAGCGCGAACAATTCTCCCAGTGGGCCGGCCGCCTGATGGGCTACGTGGAAAAGGTCGAACCCCACATTCAAGATATGGAACCCATCACTAGCGTGGGAATTTTGTTCAGTGAAACCACCCGCGATCATCTGCGCGCGCAGCAGAGGAACCAGGATTCCTTTATCGGCTTGGACTTTCTGCCCAGCCTCCTGGGGTGCACCGAAACCCTGACGCGAACGCAGTACCCCGTGGAATTTCTGCCCTCGTCGGATCTGCAAAGCGGCTCGCTTTCGCGCTTTGACCTGCTCGTGCTGCCGGAAACCGAGGCGCTTTCCGACGCCGATTGCCAGGCCATTCACAACTATGTGCAGAGCGGAGGCAAGATTATCGCCACCTATAAACCCGGCTGGTTCGATGACAAACTGGGCGCGCGTACCGACTTCGGACTGGCGAGCACTATGGGCGTTAGTTACATCGAGGAGGTCACGAAGTACGCGGGCAAAGACGGGCCGGGAATTTACCTCCAGACCAATGGCCATCCGCTTTCGTCGTTCCTCGGTTCGGGCGAGGTGGGCATTGTAGGCAAGGGCGTTCAGCCCCATGCCAACTACTGCACCTACGTGCGGGTGCAAGGCAGGGCGGAAAGCATCCTCGATTATCGGCCTCCCTATCTGGTGCCCGATGTGGATAAGCGGATCTTTCACAGTTGGACGACGGCTCCGCCGGGCAATGAGCGGATTCCCATGGCAGCAACCGTCAATCACTGCGGCCAGGGAACGGCAGTGTACATTGGCGTTCCCATTTTCCGCCGCTACTATCCCGACATGTACTGGATCGCCGATTGGGTGCGCGGCCTGGTGACGCGCCTGGTGCCCGATCCGCCGATTCAGGTGCAGGGCTCCCCGGCAATCCACGCCACTTTCTGGCGGCAAGGGTCTAAGAGACTGGTGGTTCAAATGGCCAACAGTCTGGTGTGGACGGGGCATGGAAACGCCGCACCCTTGCGCGACGTGGAGATCGCGGGCCGCGCGGACCACTTCCCGCCGCGCTCGGCCACATTGCTCTGGCCGGAAAAGCAAACTCTCACCCTGACTAAGCGGGACAAGTGGCGCGTGCGAGTGCCGGAAGTGGCGCTGCATTCCATTGTGGCGATTGACCTGGATTGATCGGTGTGAATCCGTTCTTCGGGAGTGCAAACATGAAAAATCCATTGCGAGTTCTCCGCTTGAGTCGCCGCACCTTTTTGGCCGCCCCTTTGGGCGCTGCGGTTCTGGGCAGAATGGATCACCTGGCCGCCGGACCATTAGCAGTATCCCTGGATGATTCCGCAATCGTGTTAAACCCTTCTTCAGCCGCAAGGACGAACGTGCCAGTGACTTCCTGGCGGACGATTGAGAGTGGCTTCCATAATGGGCCTACGACTCATTTCGATCAGATTGATCCCGAAGATTTCATGCGCAAGGCACGGGAAGCCCATACCGAATGCATCGTGGTGCAGACGAAGAGCCATTGGGGGTATGCCTACTACGACACCAAGGCAGGGGTGCGCCATCCCAACCTGAACTACGACCTGGTGGCGCGCATGGTTGAAGCCGGCCACCGTAATGGGCTCTCCGTGGTTGCCTATTACAGCGGACAGGTGGATACGCAGTCGGGGCTGGGCCATCCCGACTGGATGGGAGTCAACGCCGATGGCTCTCCCAGCTGGATTGAGCGTCACTTCGCCTGGTGCTGCCATCTATCTCCATACCGCCAGTACGCGCTGGCCATGTATCGCGAAATCTCTGCACAGTACGAATTCGATGGATTGTTTGTCGATGGCGCGCCCTGGCCGCGTTGGTTCTCGGAGCCCCTCTGTTATTGCCCCTGGTGCGAGGCCCAGTTTCAAAAAGACACGTCGGAATCATTGCGCGCCGGGGCTGACGATCCCCGCGCCTTCCGCCAACGCCTGGAATGGTTGCAGAATTCGTCAGCGCAGTATCTGGATGAGGTGTATGCCGCGGCGCGAAGCAAGCACCCCGGACTGCCGATCTGGCTCAATCAGGGCGATCCGCTGGACATGTCCACCAAGGTGCTGCGCAAGACGTCCTGCCTCTATATCGAACCGATGTCATCCGCCAGCGGGCTTTCGGTCGGCTCCATCATGCTGCGTGGATGGGGAATGCCCGGCCCTCAGGTGGGAGTTTTCTGGGGAGGGTATGCCGCCGCCCCCCTGGATGTGGATATCTTCCGCGCCTCGGCCATCATGCTGCAGGGAACCCGTCCACGCTTTATCACCGACTCGCAGAACATGCCCGACGGCCGCCAGCGCGACCAGTTCTTTGAATGGACAGGCCATCTCCAGGGATACGTTGAAAAGGCGGAGCCCCTCCTGCGCGATCTCGATCCGATTTCCAGCCTTGCCGTTCTGTTCAGTGAAGCGACCCGCGATCACCTGCGTGATGAGCACCGATTCTTCGCATCAGTTACAAAGGGGGACTTCACTCCCAGCATTTCGGCCTGCACCGAGATTCTGGCGCACACTCAATACCCAGTGGAAATGCTGCCCTCCGCGGATTTACAGGCCGGCTCCCTTTCGCGTTTCGACCTGATCGCTCTGCCGGAAACTGACGCGCTCTCCGACGCGGACTGCCAGGCGCTCCACAACTACGTCCTGCAAGGTGGAAAACTCCTCGCCACCTATAAGCCAGGCTTATTTGATGACAATTGCACAAGGCGCATCGACTTTGGCCTCGCCGACACTTTGGGCGTCAACTACCTCGAAGAAGTAACCAGGTACGCAGCGAAGGACGGGCCGGGAATCTACTTACAAACCAACGGCCATCCGCTCTCCGCCTTCATCGGTTCCGGCGAGGTTGGCATACTGGGACAGGGCGACCCTCCCCATCCGAGCTATTGCACCTACGTTCGGGTGCAAGGAAAGGCGGAGAGCATTCTTGACTACCGTCCCCCCTACCTCGTGCCGGATCTGGATAAACATCTGTTCCACAGTTGGAATGTCGCTCCTCCCGGCAATGAGCGCATTCCCATGGCGGCCACCGTCAATCACTGCGGCCAGGGAGTCGCGGTCTACATTGGCGTTCCCATTTTCCGCCGCTACTATCCCGACCTTTACTGGATCGCCGATTGGGTGCGCGGCTTGATTACGCGGCTGGTGCCCGATCCCCCGATTCAGGTGCAAGGCTCCGCCGCAACCCATGCCACGTTCTTCCGGCAGGGTCCAAAGAGACTGGTGGTCCAATTGGCCAACAGCCTCGTCTGGACGAGTCATGGAAACGCCGCTGCCCTGCGCGACGTGGAGATCGTGGGCCGCACGGACCGCTTCCAGCCGCGCTCCGCGGAGTTGCTCTGGCCGGAGAAGCAGACTCTCTCCCTGACCCAAGGGGATAAGTGGCGCGTGCGAGTTCCTGAAGTGGCGCTGCATTCCATCGTCGCAATCGAATTGGATTAACGAATTATGCCAAAGGAGACCATGACTCATGCCTTTTTACAATCGACGGGAATTTCTACAGGCTTCGGCAGCATCAGCGTATTTGTTCAGCACGCTCAAACTGGAGGGCGCGATTACTTCCCCCGCCAGAATCCATGAGACTGGCAAATCCATCCGAGTTGAAGGAACTGACTATGCCTGGGAGTGGTCAGCGGAGAATGATCAATTCCGGCTGTTGGACCGCTGGGGTATGGTGATAGCCAAAGGCAAGCTGCAACCCGCCGTGCTTGTGCAACCCGATGGAAAGCCTGGCTCTCTCCTCTGCTCTTCCGGCAAACCCGCAAGCCATGAAATTCGCGGCAATCAACTCAGCATTCGTTACGCAAGAGCGAATGGCTCAGGCGAATTATTCACGAGTTGGCAATTCGATGATGATGGCTTCTGGTCGGAGCCTGTCGAGTACCTGACTTCCACTGCCGAGGATGTGGTTCGCTTCTACCATTGCGCGCAGGGTGGAACGAATCGGGCGCTTCCCGGCATCGAGTGCGACGACTTTGTGATTCCGGGCATCACGTCTTCTTGCTCAATCAGCCCCATCATTGCCGGCGGGCCTTCCGGCGACTATCTCAACCAGGTTTCCTATCTCGGGCGCGGCTGGTCGAGCGACCCGGAAGTCCTGATGACCCAACAGTGGGGGTTGCCGGTCCACTATTTCTGCGGATTTCACACGACGCCCTACAGCTTTCAGCAGACCCCGCATGTGGATCTGACCGGCGCGACGGCTGATGATATGTATTACGCCTTCTGTTGTGGATTGGCGGAGTTGCCCGCCGGCGACCTGATGATTGATAACCACGGCGGCCGGGCCAGCATGTTCCTGGACTATCGCAGTGATTTGTGGAAGCAGTTGCGGGGTCCGGGACGGCTGCGCGTGGGGACTCGCTTGTATTGGGCGGTGGGCCGGAACTACTACGAAGCCATCCGCAATTATTATTTGGGACTTCTGAAATCAGGCATTATCGAAAAGAAGGTCAACTCCGCTCATAAGAACGCCGTGGCGCTGGCCCCGTCCTTCTGCTCCTATGGTGAGCAGGTGGCGAGGGAGCGGCAGGATGCCCTTTTGGACGAAGCCACGCTGGACGGGACCTACGAAGATTTGAGCAAGTCCGGAATGCAGACCAATCTCTACATTGTCGACGGGGGATGGGAAAGCGGATGGGGAAGCCTTCACCACTCGGAAAAGCGGCTCCCTCAATTCGACCGATTGCTGGCTCGCATCCGCGCCGACGGCAAATATCTGGGGCTCTGGTCCGCCTTCATGCGCTGCGAGTTCCCCTCCGACATGGGACTGACCACCGACAACATGCTGCACCAGCCCGACGGCAAGGCATTCCTCCACATCGGAGTCACGGGGAACAGGTTCCACATTCTGGACAGCACCCAGCCGGAGGTTCAAGCCGTGCTGCGGCGAAGGGCCAAGGAATTCATGCAGCGCTACAAGCCCGACTTTGTGAAATTCGATTTTGGTTACGAAATTCCCTCGCTGGCTGCGGTGGCGCCCAAGGACATGAACTGGGCCGGCGAGCGATTTATGGCGCAGGCCATGGGCGTCATTATCCCCGCCCTGCGCGAGGAGAATCCCGACCTGGTAGTGTTGTACTACAGCCTGTCGCCCTTCTTCGTGAAGTATTTCGATTTGAACAGCCCCGATGATTTGGGCCGATGCACGGACGACTTCGAATTGGAAGCGAATCGCCGGTTCTTCTTCAGCAGCCTGGTGGGGGAACTCGGCGTGCCCACGTGGGGGTCGGGTGGGTACGAGTGGCTGACCATGCCTGACATCTGGTTTGACTCCGCGGCCATCGGGACCGTCGGATCGTTGGTGAGTTTTTCCGGCCCCGGCGCCCAAACCGGTGCAACGCCCGAACGGATCGCCAAGTTTAATGGCCTAGCGCATGTGATCCGCTATACCGATACTTTTTCCATGCTCCCCGTTGACCCGGAATTCTATGGGCCCGAACGCGGCCCCCATGCTCCCTCATGGGCGCGCACCGAGAACGGCGAGGTGGTACTCGTCGCGTTACGCCAGTATGGCTTCGACGGGCGCAAGGGTTCGGGAAAATTCCGCGACATCGTATCGACCAACACCTCTGTGGTTGTGGCATCCAAAACCAAGGACGGCATCGCCCAGGCCGATAAACTGGCCATCGTCCCCTACGGCGATGGCGAGGTGACGTTGAAACGGGCCAGCGGTTCGAGCGCGCAAATCACGGAACACTATTTCCGCGGAGGCAAAAGCACGCAGAATCTACCGATCGCGAACGGCGTGTTGCGGGTTCCGTTGCATGAAAAGGCCGCGGACGGCGCCATCGTGGAATGGTTGGAGGTTGAAATCCACTGAGGGCGCCCATTACTTTGTCAGCGTGACGACGGCCACGGCCAGTCCAGGTAAATCGATGGGCCGCCCATCGATGGGGCCGGAGACGGGGAGATCTTCGCCCGTTGACTGATCGACGGCTTGAATCGTTCCTCCCGCGGCTTCGGGCAGAACCAGATGGAACTCCCGGTTGCGCTTGTTCACCAATAGAATCTTGCGCTCACCTCGAGGACTGACAAAAGCTTGGGCAAACACATTTCCTGTGGAGCTTTGCGTATCCACAATCTTGTCGCCGGGCGGGAAGTTGTCGTGAATTAATTTGAGGACCAGAAACCGCGCATTCGGTTTGCCGGTGTCCCAATCGAGCATGGCGATACTCGGGAAGCGGCCCGGATACGCAGGTAACATGGCCTCGTTCGCCGCATCAATTCCCATCCTTGCCAGCCCGGCAAAGACATATGCGTACACCGCCGCGGAGAGATTCCAGTAGGAAGACGGAACGGGTTTGTAGAGATATCCAGGTTCCCCCTGGGACCAATCCTCCGGCATCATCGTGCCAATTTCATTTATCATCGTTCCCGTGGTGGGCGAAAGCCGCTGCCGGATTGTTTCGATAAAACCCACGACTTCGAGGAATCGATCCGCCTGATCGAAGAACGTGAACGGGTGGACGTCCAGGGGTTCGTCTGCGCCGGGCACAGCGTAGAAGTGATAGGAAATCATGTTCAGAGGAATTCCCGGCTTATGGTGCCTGGGGTCCAGGAAGTAATCGAAGAATTTGGGCTGCCCTCCGGGGTAGGAACTTGCGATGCCGACGAACTTCATTTGCGGCGCGACCTTGCGCACTGCTTCCACCACGGCGTCATAAATTTTGGTGTAAGTTCCCTGGCTGAATCCGTGCTCGATGTCAGGCTCGTTCAGGACCTCCCAATAATCCACCTTGTAGTGATGTCCGGATTCGTGCCACTTCCCCAGTTCATCGGTAAATCCGCCGTTCACGTGCCAGCTCACCACGCGCGCAAAGTAGTCAGCGACTTCGTGGAAAGTGGGATCGCGCAATTCCTTGCCCTGCCCGTAATCATAGGCGGGCAGATCGGGGTCGGCGGGGTAATCCACCGGCCTGACCGTCTTGAACATCCACGCGGGGATGGCGCTGAACTTCAGGACCAGAGGCTGCCCCTTCAAGGTGTCCATAACCTCTTCGGTAATAGGTTCAGCCTGGGAAAAGTCCCAGAAAGTTTCCGTCTTCGTGGGCGGCTTGAGCTCGGCAACGGCAAAGTGGGGATAAAGTTTGGAAGGCGCGTAGCGCACATCATCGCCCTTCAGATCGCCCAGCGCGCGGAAGATGGAATCGTGCAGGGGCGCGCCGCGCCGCGTTTTCGGAGTCGCAACGAATAAGAGCGACGGGTTGGTCTTCGACACGCGAAGGATCTGGTCCCAGTGGACCTGAACCTTCACCGGGGCGTCCTGCGCAAACAGGGTGGACGCCCCGATGAACGGCATCAGCAAAAAAAGCAAACAGAACTTCATCGCACGATAAATCATCGGAAAAACCTCCAGCGCACCGCTTCGAACCATAGGCCTTCAGGCCGCTCAAACCTGTCTACGGTTTCAGCACCTTCACCACATAATACGTAACCGAATGCGGGACTTCCTTATACCAATGGGGGATCCCTGCCGGAATCACGATGACATCGCCCTTGCTCAAGTGGTGAACTTCGCCACCCTGGATGTCCGTACCCAGCCACTGGCCGGGCTTGGTCAACTTACCCCCAATCATCTTGCCTCCGGTGATGAAGGTAGCCTCACCCTCGACGATGTAGAAAACGTCAGTCTCTTTCTCATGCATCTCAACGTGGCCGGCCTCGGTGCGGTGAGCGCCCAAAACCAACAGGTCCTTCGCCGTTACCAGCATGCCCCCTTTGGTCAGAGCGGCCTCAACCGTATGGTGCCCCACATAAGTAACGGCGGCCGACCCGGCAGCCCCCATCAGCAACGCGGACGGCGCGAGAAATACCCAAAGCGCAAACAGTATCTTCATCGATTCATCTCCCTTTTGCCCTGCCCCCTTTTCGGCGGGCACGGCATTAGTAATATCGTTCCAGGACGGACGATGTCAATTACCTTCGCGGAAACTGCCATCGCGGCTCTGGAAAGCCCTAAGCCGGGTTTCAAATCCATCCCCAGTTGGCAGGCCGCAAGCGATTCATTGGAAGTATCGGCGGCTTTACGCAGCCATTTGGTCCGTCAACTGACGGATAAACTCGCCGTTACAAAAACCTAAACAGACCCACCCAAACTGCTTTGATTTCTTGACAGAAAACCAAATCCGCCTGAGAATCTTTTGAGGACATGCTGCTGGCCCCGAGGCGCCGTGAGAGCGCATAGCAGGGGGGCCGCGCTGACCGATTTTCCTGTGTGCCGCGGTAGCTCAGGTGGTAGAGCGCAGCCCTGAAAAGGCTGGCGTCGNNGTTCAACTCCGTCCCGCGGCACCACTTGCTTAAAGCCCCAGGAAACGAAAACCCCATTCAACCTCAGAACCCTGGAAACAGTATCTGACTGACGTCCCTTGGACGCTCCTCGCCGATGTGGGTTTATGCATTCCCAAATGAAGCTCAATTGAGCGGGTGCCGAACGCCGGCTTTGCCGCAAGGGTCGATCAAAGAATCCGCCAATTTGGATGGCCGCAATTCGGCTTCGAGTGCCACCACGGTTAGTTCGAGCGTGAACTGAATCGTGTACGCTTGCCAGCCAGTGAGAACGCCAACACTTGAAGCCGAAAGCCGTGGACCTTCAAAACAGGTCTGCTACAAGGCCCGCGCTACACAAGGCCCGCGCTACACTTGCAACCCGCCACTCCAAGGTCTACACTCCCCCCTCACTTTGATCGTCCCTTAAGGGGACCGCAGGAGCCAATCATGATCCACCGAACCGAAAACATTTCGCGCGCGAGCCGGCGGGGATTCTTCCGCACAGTCGGCACGGGCGTCGCGGCGTCGATGTTGCCCACCATTCCTATACCATCCATGGAAGCCACGGAAGCCGCACCTTATCCTTCTTTGACAGAACTCCAGGCGTTGCACCACAAGATGGGAATGATCCCCCCTAACAAGACCTACCGCATGATGGAGTGGGAGTCGCACACTCCTCCCGAAGCCAATTTCGACATCGACGTGGAAGGAGCCATGAAGGCCTCGCGCGACGCGGGGGCCGAGTGCGTGATGCTCTACACCCAGGATTGTTGGGGGTATTCCTTCTATCCCAGCGATGTGACCGTGATGCATCCCCATCTGACCTACGACCTGTTTGGCAAGGAAGTGGAACTGGCGCACAAGATGGGCATCTCCGTGGCCGTCTACTACTGCCTCCAGTTCAACAACCAGGTTGTGCTCAACCACCCCGATTGGGGTTGGGTGAATGACAAGGGTGAACAGCAGCGGCAGCTCTGGTACATAGCTTGCATGGACAGCCCCTATCGGGAAATTGTGCTGGGGATGATGAACGAAATCTTCTCCCGCTACCAAGTTGACCAGTTGTTCGTGGATGTTTTCGGCATTCAATTCTGGGCTTACCACAGCTACGGAAAAGAGCCGTTCTGTTACTGCCCGCACACCGTGGCGGCTTGGGAGAAGGATCACCATGGCGATCCCTATCGCGAGGGATTCAAAACGCGCGAAGGGTGGGAGCGGCGTTACCAGTGGCAGCAGAAGCGCTCCATGAATGACCTGCTGGATTCCATCATCGCCATCGTGCATAAGTACCGTCCCAAGACTTTGATCTCGCTGAATGGCGGACCCGAACAATTTCCCAACGACATCATGCAGAAAGTGGACTTCATCTATAACGAACCCGTCGTCACCAGCACGGGCATTCCCCTCGGTTCGATCCTGGCACGCGGCTGGGGACGTCCCGATTATCAGGCCGGGGTCTTCACCCAGTTTGGTTACATCGATACCTACCCCGGATCCATGTCACGCGTTCAGGCCGACGCATTGATCGTCCAGAACGTACGGACGTTCTGCGTCGGTAATGCCCCGGTGATTGGAGGCTTGGAGGGCCACGGATACACCCAGCGCTGGTTCGACGTGAACACCGAAACGTGGAAAGACGTACGCAACGTTGATTGTCTTTTGCCAGGCATTGAACCTGTCTACGGAAGCGCCGTTCTGTATAGCGAAGCGACGCGGGGAGAACTCGACGCCCAGAAGCGGCCCCTTGATTTCCGCAACTCCACCCTGGGCGCGCTCGAAAACATGGTCTACTCGGGCCGGCCGCTGGAAAGTATTCCGGAATTCCGGCTGACACCGGAATTGCTCGCGCGCCTCGAAATGCTGGTGCTGCCGGAAACCGAGGTCCTCTCTTCCCAACATGCGGAACTGATTCGCGACTGGGTTTCGAAGGGTGGCGCGCTCATCGCCAGTTATCGGTGTGGATTGCTCGATGAGAATCATCAGGCGCGTGCGGACTTCCCTCTGGCGGACGTTTTTGGAGTCCATCTTGTTGGCGAGGAAAAGAAATATGCTTACGATAATGAGGGTAAGCTGAAGGGCAATTTCATTTCGACGTACCTGGAGTCATCCGGGCATGAACTGGCAAACCCCCTCGCGCGCGGTACCGTCGGATTGCCGGGCTCTTTCCTGTATTTGAAACCAACCACCGCGGAAGAGGTGATGCACTACCGGCTTCCGGTCATGGTGGAAGATCTGAGCAAGAACCAATGGTTCAATTGGGGGCCGCCTCCACCCGGGAAAGAAACAGCCGGGGTCGCTGTTGCCTACAACAAGTTTGGGAAAGGGCAGGCTGTTTACGTTGGGGTGCCGGTCTTTCGCGCCATGAGCACACGAACGGATTTCGGCAATGTGGTGGATCGTCCCTATTGGATTCGGGCCTGGATTCATCAATTGATACGCCAGCTCATCCCCGACCCCATCGCGGAGATTGCCCCCACGCCGTATACGGAATACCTGCATGGCAGTTTCTTCTACGAAAAGAGCAAGCAATTCATCCTGGTGCAAGTTCTCAACACGGTGGAATTGCTGGCGAAGGGAGAATTGCAGGCGCCCATCGGGGCGGAAATCCGCATCAATTCGCACAAGCTGAAAGTGACGGGGGCAAGAGTGGTTTGGCCCAAAACTGAGGACCTGCCAATGCGAACGGAAGCAGGAAAAACCGTAGTCGTTTTGCCAAAAATTGAGCGGTACACAGCGCTCTATCTCCGGCTCGCCTGAAGCCGCGAAAGTCGGCGCAATCAATTCGGCCGCGCTTCATGAACTTACACCGCCGAAGTGTGGCCCCCGTTGCAACAAAATGGACCTATCCCCGTATTCCAGTTGACGCATGCCGGTCACTTCAAGCACGATATCGGGGCCAGCGTCGCTTCGCTCCAATCGCGACCCGCATCGCCTCCGCGTCACGGACCGGCATCCGATTGCAATTCGACCCAGGAGTCCTCTTTCATGACCGTCCGTCATAGTTCAAAAACATCACGCCTGCAATTCATGTTGATCGTCTCCTATGTGCTCATGGGGGCGGGAGTCGCGGCGGGGCAGATCAGCAGCACCTACCGTGACGACAGGGTCTCACTGGATGGCGCATGGAAGTTCCAATTGCACCACGATAACCAGCTCACTTCCAGCGGCGAGGTGAAGTTTGGGCCGGTGTCGGCCTCGTCGCAAGCTTGCTTGAACCCTCCACCAACGCCGGAAATGCCTCCCCTGGCCTGGCTCAAGATGGAGGTTCCGTGGGGACTTGCGGCAACCATTGCGGGCACAGCGACCGCCTCCAACTATAGCCAACTCGTGTGGAGGCCCCACCCCAAACAGCAAGGACCCGCCTGGTGGCAAGCGGACCTTGGCAGCAAACAAGCGCTGGCGATGGTGCGTATTCACTGGGCGAAACCCGGTTCGGTCTCGGTGGGGTTGGAGGTTTCTGAAGACGGCGAGCAATGGACTCGTTGGACAGAGGTCAAATCGAAACCCGAAGAAGCGGAAACCACCATCTCCGGCGCTCCCAGGCAAAGGGAATTCCTGCGACTCACCTTTACGCCCGGGCAGTTTGAAGGCACGCGAAAGATTGATGTGTACTGGCGCGACGCGGACGGGCAGCTTGTGCTATGGCAGCCCGAGGTGCGTAAAACCTGGTACGAAGATTTGCGCCGCTTCACGCCGGTGGATGGTTTTGAGCTTCCCTCGTTTCAAGATTCCCAGTGGAGTTCCATTCAGGCGCCGGGGTACTGGGAGCCGCAGGGTTTCGGGGAGCCGACGTGGTTTCAACCCAACGATGAAGTGGGTTACTACCGCCGGACTTTCACGGTTCCCGCAAACTGGCAAGGCCGCCGCGTGCGTCTGCGGTTTGAAGGCGCCAACAACGGCGCACAGATTTGGGTGAATGGGAAAGAGATCGGATATCACGAGAGTGGCTTCACGGCCTTTGAGTTTGACATCACCTCCATGCTGCATTTTGGGGCAGAAAACCTGATAACGGCGCGTGTTTCCAAGTGGACCCTGACGGCCGACTACGACACGGACGATGTGTATTTCCTGGGAGGCCTGTGGCGCGACGTTTATCTCTATTCCCTGCCCGGCGACCACATCGCGGACTTCTGGGTGCGCACGGAATTCGATCCGGTTTACCGAAATGCGGTGCTGCGCGTGCAAATGAAACTGCAAGGGGCTGAGGCCACCCGCGCGCGCCGGGCGGTGGTGGAAGGCTCACTCCTTGACGCCGAGGGCAAGGAGATCGCTTTACCCAACTTGCGCGCTGAGGTCACGCTGGCGGGACGAGACCCGCTGGCGGTTGAACTGGCCTCGGTGGTCGAGAGCCCGCATCAATGGACCGCCGAAACACCCTACCTTTATTCGCTCGTGCTGCGGCTGAAAATTGACGGCCAGGTTGTGCAGGAGTTCAAGAACACTGTGGGCTTCCGTCAGGTGGAAGTTCGCGGGTCGAGGATCGTCGTGAACGGCGTGCCGATTGAGATTCGCGGCGTTGTGACCACGCGGGCCAATCCCAACGACGCGGGTGAAAGCCGGGAAAAGATTTTCGCGCGGGAGATTCGCCTGCTCAAGGAAGCCAACATCAATGCCATTCGCAGCCACACCACTCCCCTAGAAGAGGATTTCCTGAGCCTGTGCGACCGCGCCGGAATCTATGTGATGCCGGACGTGCCCTACGTGTGGGTGCCCGAGGGCGATTTCCGCTATCTCACTGACGGTCTCGTGGACCGTGCGCGCGACGTTTTTGAGCAGCATAAAAACCACCCGAGCGTGATCCTGTGGCACATCGGAAACGAAAATCCTCCCACCACCGCGTACCTGGGTGGGGGCCAGGCGGCGCGTTGGCTGCATGAGACCGATCCCACGCGGCCGGTGGCGATTTGCCGGAATTTGGTGGATTTCAAGGAACTGGGCACGGAATTCAGCGATCTTCATTACAACCCCATGAGCTATCCCGAGTTCCGAGAGATCTCTTCGGAGCCCCTCCTCTTTGGCGAGTTTCATGCCGTCCCCAACGAGATCGATCGCTTGAAGGACCAGGGATTTGTGGAGACATGGGGCCGCAGCCTTCAGCAAGAATGGGCGCTCTTCCGACACCGGTACTATTACGTCGTCGGCGGGCTGATCTGTTGCTGGGATGACGGAGTGGTGAAGGGGAACCTGGGGGCAAACCAGTGGGGCGTGGTCGATAGCAAGCGGCAGGCGAAACCCGTGCATTACTACATCCGGAAAGCCTACGCGCCCGTCAAGGTGGAGCTTGCCAACCCCAGCTTCGCCGATGGAAATCTGGTGGCGAGCGTGAAGGTCAGCAATCTGTACAATTTCATCAACCTCGACGGTTTCAAATTCGAATGGCAGCTTGAAGAAGGAGGCCAATTGGTGGCCTCAGTCATGGCAGCCTATCGTGTCGAACCCATGACAAACTTTTTCTTCCCGCTGTCATTCAAAGCCGCCGCGGGCGCGGACCGGTTGCGCGTCTCCGTTTATGATTCGGATGGCTACTCCATCCAGGACGAAGAGTTTCCCCTGCCCGTTCCCTCGGCGTCATCAACAATCGATGATCTGTTGAAGAAAGTCGGAGTGAGCGAAGCGAAGACATTAAATTTGAAAGCTGGGGCGAAGGGTATCCGCGCGGGCAATTTTGTTGCGACGTGGGACGCAAGTTCCTCCCTTCACCTCAAGGATCGAAGTGGCCGTGAGCTGGTGACGCTCAGCGGATTTGCCCTGCAGGCGGAGAAGTCAAGCTGGACCAGTATGGATGTGGGGCCCGTCGCCTACCAGCCACCCGCTGTACAACAAGATTCAGTGGTGATTCCCTTCTCGGTACTCGGAAACACCAAAGACAAGAAAACCAAATGGCAAGTGCCGGGGACGATCAAGGTGGAGTTCTCCACATCGTCGATGCGTGTCACCTATACGCTCGAACCCACAAGTGATGTTTCCATTCCGGAAGCGGGGATTCAGATGCGGCTGGGCGGCCAATTTCAAAACCTCTCGTGGAATCGCGATGCCTTGTGGAGCGTGCCTCCGAAGAACTCGGCAGAGGGGTCGCTTGAACAGAATATCCCTCTGCCGTCGTTGCAACAGACGGGTAGCAAACGCCGAGTCTACTGGGTCAGCGCGCAGGGGGAGGGAATGGCGGCCCTCCTCGTTCCGCTCGGACCTTCCACGAATCTGCGGCCCGGCGAATCGACCGGAGAAATTGTTCTGAGCGATTTCCTGGCTTCGGGCAATTTCCTGGGAAAGTTCGACAAAGATACCGCCGAGAAGAAATTGGCGGCGGGAGAAAAGTTCCAGGGCGGATTCACGTTGTATTTCCTGACTCAGGAACAGCGGGCCAGATTCCAGAACCTTACCGACGCGGAAAAAGATCTGACGTGGGAACGCCGCGTAAGCGCCGAAGCCGTTGTTCAATGACGAAAGAGGCTGTGAAGAATTCACCCGATGAGCAAAATGGTTTCACGTAAAGGCGCAAAGTCGGTAAGAGCGCAAAGAGGACAAACCTTTCTCCCTTTGCGAGCCTTTGCGTGAAACCGCTTATTTCTTCTCACCCTCGAAAGCAAGGGGTCACCTAATGGGTCGTCCAGATCATCCCGGTTTAATCCTTGAGCGCAGGAGAGTCCCCATGTCCAATGGGCGCGTGATTTTATTCGGTTTCATAATCATCGCTCTGGCGGCGGCATCCTGGGTGGCCGGGCAGCAAGCAAAGGTTTCCGCGACCAACACCGCAACCTCGGGCGCTGTGTGGGTAGAGGGAAAGGGCCTCAAATGCAGCATTGACCGCACTACGGGCTTGCCATGGCGGTTCAAGACAACAATTGGGACCGCAGGCGTGGCATGGTTAAACGGCCCATTTCAGCTTCAGGTGCGGAATGAAGCCACGAATGTCACCGTCCCGTTTTCTGCGCGCCGGGTCGAAGCTGTGCCCGGAGGGGTGAACATCGCGGGAAGTGCCGCGGCATTGTCTCTCGACCTATCGCAGCAGTGGCGATCAAGCCCCTCCGGTCTGACGTGGGACCTGACCTTCGCAGGAACCGGTAAGCGCGCCGGGCATGAGGTAATTCTCGACTTGCCAATCCTCTCAGCGTCGTCGCAAGTTTTCACGCCCAGTGAGCGCGGGCTCATCGATGTCGGCAGGCGTCCGACCTACCAGGCCATACCCTACGGTCATCCCGGGGTATACACGAACCGCGCCTACGTTCTGCCACTGGTGAGCGTCTTCGATGTGAAACACGATAGCGCGCTGACCATCGCTCTGCCCCCCAATGTGAACATTCCCGATTTCCGCGTGTCGTGGAAGGATGCCAAAACCCTGCGATTGCAATTGGGCCACCGGGCGATGGGCGGGGGAAAACCATCGGCGCTCCAATTGCTTTTGTATGCGCATCCTGCGGACTATCGCAGCGTGCTGAAGGCCTACATTGACGACTTCCCCGAATACTTCAAGCCGGCGCTGCCGCGCGGGCCCTACGAGGCTTCCTTCTATTATCATCATATTGAGAATCACCCCGATTTTGATGAGATGGCGCGGCAAAACGTGCGCTACATCTGGTCGAGTTTCTGGTTCACCCACGTGGGCGAGTACCTGCCGCCGGAAAAGGAATGGTTTCCCTACACCTACTCCAATTGGTGGCCCCTGGGCGATAAGATGAGCGATGAGAAGATCAACGGGTTCATCAAGGAGATGAACGGCCACGGCATTGCCGTGTTCGCTTTCTTTAACGTCGATGAATACGGCGGCGCCGGTACCTACGGGGGCGTAGAACAGCATGGCGACTCGCCAATGATCGAGCAGGATCGGCGGGAGAAATTCGGGAACGCATTGGCGAAGGACGCGAGCGGCAAAGAAATCGGCGCATGGCAAGGCGACAAGGTGATGAATCCCGACCGCCGCTACTCTTTTTATCCACACCTGATGGAGCAGGTGCGCCGGCATTTGACGCGCCTGCCGGNNTGGCTTCACCATGGTGGGCAATCAGCACGCGGAAAACATGGCGATGCCGATTGCCGCTGCGGTGCAGGAGGTCTGCCGCTTGTCGCACGCGGAAGGAAAGCGTGTGTTCATCAACCAGTTCTACCGCATTGAGGTGCTGCGCGACGTGGACGGTGTCGGCCATGAGAACGATTACCTGCCGGCGCTCGCCTACCTGACACCACTGCGCCCGGCCGCGGCCTGGAATTTTCGCAAGCCGTATCACGGCGACCTTCTGCAATTTGAATCCCAGCTCAAGCGACGCCTGCAGTTCGCGCTGTTTCCCCACATGATCGCGCACGAGTTTTTGATTTCGCAACAGGAGGCCGACCCGCGCGCGGCGGATTTGCTGGAGATCTACGCCCCCTTGTTTTCCACCCTTATCGGCAAGGAACAGATGCTGCTGCCGCACTGCGTGGCGGTGACGGGGGCGAACGACATCAATCTGTTTCGGAACGCGGAGGGAAATTATGTGGCGCCGGTCACGTCGCGGACCCGCTTCCTATCGCGGCGCGTGGCGGCGAGCGAATCGGCCACCATCAGCCTGCGGGTTCCGGATGGAGCTGCACTCAAGTGGGCGCACGTTTATTCGGCGGATGGACTACCTTATCGCGGAATTTTGAAGTTCACTAGCGACGAGGTAAAAGTTGAAGTGGCACAACAAGGGACGGCCTCGATGGTTGTGATGGGCAAGGGACCCGAGCCTCCCTTGAATGGTAGAGATGCCGCCCGGCTTGCTCACCTCCGCGACCAGCTCTTCGGCCCACCTGCTCCGGCGTCTCCCGCCATGGCGGGGCAACCGGCAGGCATGGACGTGCGTCAGGCTTTCATCAAAATCGAGGGAACACAAGTCGGCCAGTGGGGTTCGGTGGGCGTTCTGGTGGATGGCAAGCGGGTGGGAGAAGTCTCCAGCGCCTTCGGAACATTTGCCCTCGACAATCCGCTTCGAGCCAGCCCTCCCACCGTGACGCTGACTCTGCCCGATGAAGGAATCTGGTTCATCCCCCAACACGTTGAGCTCGTGGCGCTGGCTGCCGATGGGAAGAGTTACCGTATTGCGCAGTGGACGCCCGGCGACGACGCTCGCGCCGGGGAATTTACCGGGGATCTCGAGTTGCACCTGAAATGGTGCATGGCCGAGGCGTTGAAACCTTGATTCGGCTTGCCGTACCCTCTGCGTTTCTATCGCGCGACGAACCAAGAGGGTGCGGCAAGCCGTACCCCTACAACCAGGCAGTGCCGTACCTTGACGTTGCCCGTCGTTGCGCCTTCGGCCACCCTCCAACTATAATTAAATTCGAGGGCAAAACCAAAATGAGCACATTTACTCCATACATGCATCCCAAAGACGAACTCCTTGCGACCATGGGGCGCATTTATCAATACCGCATGACCACAACCTCCGGCGGCAACCTCTCGATTCGCGAAGAAAACGGCGACATCTGGATCACCCCGACGCGCGTCGACAAGGGCACGCTGCGGCGAGAAGATATGGTTTGGGTCGGTAAGAACGGAAAGGTGGAAGGCCTGCACCCCCCATCTTCGGAACTCCCCCTGCATCAGGCGATTTATCGCGCCCGGCCGGACCTGCGGGGAATCGTGCATGCCCACCCCGTCGCGCTGGTGGCGTTCAGCGCGATTCACGAAGTGCCCAACACGCACCTGTTTCCCAAAGCCCAGTCTGTGTGCGGGGAGGTGCTGTTTGCCCCCTACGAACTGCCCAGCAGCGAGGAGCTGGGGACCACCGTGGCGGGGAAGTTCAGACAGGGAAGCGATTGCTCAATTCTGGAGAACCATGGAGTAGTGACGGGCGGCATTAACCTTGGGGATGCGTTTCAAAAATTTGAGACCCTCGAATTTGTGGGCCGGATCATCATCAAGGGGCGGCAACTCGGCGAAGTGCGGTTTCTGACGCCGCCGGAAATCGAGCTTGCCGACCAGCGCCCCACGATGCTGCTGGAATTTCAGCGCGAGGCTCCCTCCAGTCAGGAAAAGGAGCTGCGCCGGAGGCTTTGCGAGTTCGTGCACCGGGCTTACCGCCAGCGGCTGTTTATCAGCACGCAAGGCAGTTTTTCCGTTCGCCTGGATGAGTCATCGTTCCTCATCACTCCCTATCAGGTTGACCGCGGCACGCTCGATCCGGAAGATATTGTCCTGATCAAGAACGGCAGATGCGAGGCGGGGAAAACGCCCAGCCGCGCCACCGGCGACCATGACACCATCTATCGCCATCATCCCAAAATCAACGCCCTCATCAATGCGTCCCCGATCAATGCGACGGCCTTCAGCGTGACCAACGCGCCGCTCGATTCGCGGACGATCCCGGAAAGTTACTGCCTCCTCCGCCAAATCCAGCGCGTAGAATATGGATTGCAATACCAGGATCACGAAGCGCTGGCCAAACGATGCTCGGTCAATCAGCCTGCCCTGATTCTGGAAAACGACGGCGTGCTGGTCTGTGGTGGAGACATCCTGGAAGCGTATGACCGGCTCGAAGTTCTTGAGTCCACCGCGGAAGCGCTGGTCGATTCCCGTTCGATTGGCGAGCTGGCGCCCATGTCGGAGAAAGCGCTCCGAGGGCTGGAAGTTACCTTTCTGCAAATGTGAGCCGGACGGGTACCTTGAAAAAAAGGTTCACGACAGAGGCACAGAGCCCACAGAGAAAAGCAATTCTGCTTGCGCCGGTAGGGGCACAATTGCTTAGTTTGTTGACCTACAGTTCTTATCCGCGTCTCTTCTCCGTGACTTCTGTGCCTCTGTGTTGAAGTTCTTTTTGAGTTACGGTGGCCGCCACCTTGCACTTCTACGCCTCTCTTGGGGAATGATTCACTACTTCGCGATAGCGCTCCCGTTGCCGCAACCAGGCTTGGCAATACCGGGGCTGGTAGATTGTGCAGGGGAATGATGCGCCGATGGCGCGGCGTGCCTCCGCCAGCGAACTAAAAACCCCGTCCGCAATCGCCTGCACCAAACCATTACCCAGCGCCGTGGCCTCCACGGGCCCGACATAAACCGGAATACCGCAGGCGTCGGCCGTCCACGCGCTGAGGGTGGTGTTGAGGGATCCTCCGCCCACGATATGGACGCGGGCGAACCGCACTCCCAACAAATCCTGCAACGTTTCCAAGACGTCAACATAAGCGAAGGCCAGGCTTTCCATGATGCAGCGCGCGTACTCGCCGGGCGTCTCCGCGGGCGACTGGCGGCGCGCACGGCAGAATTCGTCGATGGCTTTCATCATGCTCGGGGGGTTATGGAAGCCAATGAAGTTTGGGTTGATGAACCGCGCGAAGGCGGGGGCGGCGTTGGCGGAATCCACCAGGGCGGGAAAATCAACGGACATACCCTGGACATTCAAATCGTGTTGAAGCCGTTGCAGCAGCCAGAGCCCGTTGACGTTCTTGAGCAGACGAATGGCGCCGTTCACGCCCCCTTCATTGGTAACGTTGGCACGCAGCGCTGCCGGAGTCACCAGCGGTTGGGCGATTTCCGTGCCCACCAGCGACCACGTTCCGGAACTGATGTATGCCCAGGGCTGACCGTCGTCCATCGCGGGAACGGCGGCCACGGCGCTGGCGGTGTCATGGCACGCACACGTGCGCACGCTGAGGCGCGGCATATCAAGGTCAATAGCGTGCTCTGCCCGCAGCGTGCCGATGGAGGCGCCGGGTTCAACAATATTCGGCATGAGATGCCGGGGCAGGCCGAGGCGTGAGAAAACTTCGGGATGCCAATCGCGGGTGCGGGCATCGAGCAGATGGCTGGTGGAGGCAATCGTATATTCCGCGGCGATATCGCCACACAGAATGTAACGCAGCAGGTCAGGCAGGAAGAGCAGATGCTCGGCGGGCTCGAACATCCAGGCATGCGTTTGCTGCATGCTCACCAGTTGATAGATGGCGTTCACGCGCATGAATTGAATGCCCGTGCAGGCATACAATTCCTCATCCGGAATCACCGCGCGCACACGGTCCATCACCTCGTCGGTAGAGAAATCACGATTGGATAAGGGAAGGCCCACCAGAGCTCCCGCGCGCGTTATCAGGCCAAAGTCAGTGCCCCAGGTGTCGATGGCGAATGACTTGCATTGGGGAGCAAGCTCAAATCCCTTGCGCAGGCCGGCCTTGATTTCGTCCAGAATGCGGGGAAGGTCCCAGTAAAGGTGGCCATTGATGCGCGTGGATTGATTGGGGAACCGATGGGCGGTTTCGATTTGCAGTTTGCGCCCATCAGTTTGCACAATCATGACGCGTCCGCTGGACGCGCCGAGATCGACGGCGTAGTACGTTTGCCAGGCTGGATCGGGATTGACCACTCGAGCCTCCGTGAGGATTCGCGCTACCGGCTCGCCGACTGGCTGCGTTGTTGGCTGCTCCTGGCTCGATATTCCTTGATGGGGTCCACCGGGTAGCCCCTCTCCAGGTGGCTGGTTTGAAGGATGGCGTTCGCGGGCGTATCAAAGAACGCGTTCTTGAGGATTTGATCTCCCCACTCCGCATCGACTTTTTTCTGGGCGTCCTTCAGCGCTTGCCGGTCGACGGAAAGCGCCAGCACATACGCCCGCTGGATGTTATCAACCGCCTCGATCATCTCTTCCAGCGGATCCTTCAGGCAGTGGCTTTCATCAATCATAAAGGCCACATCGTCGATGCTTTGCAGTCCGGCGAGATCGGCCTCAATCAGCACATTGAAAATTCGGAAGAGCTGGAACGGGTCCACGGAGCCGGTGGCCAGGTCGTCGTCCGCGTATTTCTTGTCGTTGAAATGGAATCCTCCGAGTTTGCCGAGGCTTTGCAGGTTCGCCACCACCTGCTCAATGTTGGTGCCGAGCGGATGGTGTCCGAGGTCCACCAGCACCTTGGCGCGGTCCCCGAGTTTTTGCGCGAGGGCGTACGCCCGGCCCCAATCGGCGATGGCCGTGGCATAAAAGCCTGGTTCAAAAAACTTGTACTCGATGAAGATCTGCTGGCCATCGCCGAGAGCATTGTAAAGCGCACGCAGCGATTCCTCCAGCAAGCGTGACTGCTCAAACAGCGAGAGCTGCCCCGGCGAGTTGGTGCCATCGTGCAGCCACAGGCTGAAATGTTTCGAATCCAGCTTCCGCATCATCTCCACACAGTCCAGGTGGTGTTGAAGAGCGGCGCGGCGCACTTCGGGCAGGGGGTTGGTGAGACTCCCCCATCGCAACCGGTAATCGAGCGGAGCTTGACGTGGATTGAAACTGTCGGAATTGATCGCGCCAGCGTTCAGTCCTTGCTCGCTTAACAACTGGCGGATCAGATCGCAGTCATAACCGTCGCGGGGAATAGCCAAAGCAACGCTAGGGGTGGAACCGGTCAACTTATGGCAAAGGCCCGCCGCGGCCAGCCGATCCTGTACGGTCACCGGCTCCGTGCCGTCAGTGTAAACCGCAAAGCGCGTTCCCGCCCGGGCGAAGCCCCAGGAAGGGACCTCCACCTTGAGCGCGGCCAGTTTGCTTTTCACCTCTTTGATGTCGACGCCGCGGCTCTGCAAAATCTTCTCGGCAACACCGAGTTGCTGTTCGCGCAGTGTTTCCTGGATGTCCTCTAGCATTGCAATCCTCCTCAAGATCAGTGACGAGTGAAGAGTGAAAAGCAGCTCCACTGTCATCTTTTAATACTGCAAATTCTCACTTCGATATTGTGTTCACAACAACGAGCCGCGGAGCCGCGTTTATCATTCAAACAGTTCACGAACTACGCCGCACTACCATGGGCAATCACGAAAATCGCGATCACCAGAACCGCGATTCCGGCAAAAGCATACGTGTAGGAGCGGCGGCCCGCGCCCGTCCACTCCCCGGTGAGGGCTCCCCAAACATTGCCGACGATGATGTTGGTGGCCACAAACAAGGGCCAGCCCACGGCGCCTCCCAGGCTCCCCAGTTCGGTGGCCCCCATCCCGTAGGCCGCAATGCCCCCGAACCACAGCAGGCCCATGAGCGCGGCCAGCAGCCAATATCCGCCGGGCGCTCCCGAGGTTCGATAGACTCCCGAAGTCTTATTCTTGATTAAAAGATAGATGCAATAGGTGGCGTTGGCGCAAAATCCGGCCGTGAGGGCAATGGCCCAGATGGAATAGCTGGCCATGGAAAAGGCCGCGCCCGCCGCCAAGGTCCTATCCTGAAGACCCTTGCCGAAGACAAAACTAAAATTGAGCATCGGTGAGAAGATTCCGGAGAGGATGCAGATGATGAAACCAAGCAAGAACCCTGTGCCCACGCCGGTTGTGGAACTCGCCTGTTTGTCCTTGTCGCGTTGGTGGCCAGCCAGAGCACAAAAAATGGTGCCCAGAATGACCAGCGCCAGGCCGGCCAGTAAGGCGTGTCCCTGAGGCGTCCACAACTGGCTGGGATCTTTTACCAGGATGGGGATGATGGCCCCACAATAGCAATGATACCCAGGATAATGCCGAATCCCAAAGCAATACCGACCCTGGCAACTCCCAGCCCGAAGAATACCGAACCAATTCCCCATCCCAGGCCGAAGATGGCAATCCGAATCAGGATGGGCCACGGGGTCTCATGATAGACGCTGGCGAGGTGAGGAAGGGCCGCCCACGCCAGCCCCCAGGGGATTACCAGCATGCCGAAGACGGAATATATAAGCCAGGTATTTTCCCATCGCCATAAGGGCAATCGCTTCGCCGGCGCATAAAAGCTGCCGTTTAACAGTCCTCCGAGCAAAACCAGAAAAATGCCCCAACCGAAATGCGTGCCCATGTGTCCCCCACTTTCAATTTCCTGCCGCACCAAGAACCAATTTCTTCGAGTATTGCGAAGAAAAGACTCCCCACGGAGGCACAGAGAAGAGCACTACTGTTTGCGCCGGTAGAGATTGTGCTTCCTTGTTTGTTGACCCACCGTGTTTTCTCCGTCCTCCGTGACCTCCGTTCCTCCGTGGTGAAATCCCTGTTTGGGGTTGCGGGTCAGCCGCGCCAGGGTCCTTGGTTCCGACCTGCGCACCCCAACCCTGCACCCATTTCTTGTTCTGTTGTCTTGCGGTTTACCTTCCCGCGCGGGCCTGATCGGAAGCTGAACCGGCGCGGGCGACGGGCTCTATTGATAACGCCGCTCTCTCAACTTGTCAATGAGTTGTAGTCGAGTTGTAGTCGAGGGTGCTGGTGTTATTTGGAATGGGAACCCTTTCGAAGCACCGGTCATTCCCGCGAAGTTCGTCCTCGCGAAGGCGGGGAGCGGGAATCCATTCCATCAGCGGCTCATTTCCAATGGCTTGCGGAGTGGATTCAGGCCTTCGCGGGAATGACGGCACATGGGAGCGGGAGGTTTACGCTCATGCGGTCAGAGGGCGAGGAGTTTTCCTTGCGCATAGGAACAACCCGCGGACCTTCTCAACAGGTCTGATTAGATAACGGCAT
>PLWR01000026.1 GCA_003165615.1 Acidobacteriota bacterium
TCTCATGATGTTCAACCTTCTGCGCTGACGAGATCAGCGCGGCGTTGATGGCGGGTGACCCTTTGAAGTCCGACGCGATTTCGTCGCCTTCTTTCAGCAACCCCACGGTGGCTTCGCACGTTATCCCCTTGGCTGGTTTGTCGAAGAGTTGGAAGACCTGTTCGAGTTTGGTCACATGGCCTTCGGTTTCCTTTAAATGGAACAGAATCGCCTTCTTCAGCTTTTCGCAGGTCGCAGCGCTAGCCATCTTCGGCAACGCCTTGACGGTGCGGCGCTCGGCGTCATAAATGTCGGCCAGTTCGTTGAGAAATAGATCTTTGAGTGTTTTCATGTTCGCTTCGTTTATTTGGAATTGACGAGGTTGAGATAAACCTGCGGCCAAGTCATCTCGACCGCAGGAATAATGGTGATAATCAGGAACGAGTCCCGACCAGTTCTCTTTCCGGCCGCGATGCGCGGCCGGCGGCCTTGCTCTTCTTGGGTGTGGACGCTTCACCTGTAGTGCAAATGTCCTGCGCCCCAGCCTTCGTAAAAATGTCTTTAGCCAGGGTGATTTCCTCAGAGTTCTCGGTGTGGACCGAGATAAGGATATTGCCTTCTTTAATCTTCCCTTCGTAACGCTTGGCTTCAATCTCAGGAATGCCCAGACCGATCAACCCGCCGGCAATGCCTCCCACGGCCGCACCCACCGCGGCACCGCTCAACGCGGCAATAATGGGTCCCGCCGCAATGAAGGGGCCAACTCCCGGAATCGCCAATGCGCCAATTCCGGCCACCCATCCCAATGCTCCGCCGATGACGCCGCCCGTGCCTGCGCCCGTAGCAACCCCTTCCGGGGCTTTGGTGTGCGTTTCGTGCGCGAAATCGCGGGTCGTGCCCTTGTCGGGGAACAACACCGAGATGTCGTTGTTGGAGAAGTTCGCGCTTTTGAGCTGACCGACAATGTGATCGGCTTGCTGACGTGAGGTGGAAATGCAGAATACAGATTTCTTTGACATATTTTTATTTTCGTTTGTTTAATTGAACCGTCTTTTGACCAAATTTTGCCTTTTTTCTTGTTTTGCTTCGCTATCGTTCAGGGCTGCCTCTTTCTAAGTCCTGCACACTAGGCGGGAAATCTTGTCGGCACTATGGGGTGTTTCCCTACCGGGGATTTGATTTTTTTGGAAAGAAGTGGAAACTCATCGACGCCTGGCTTGGGACCACGGCGCTTTATCTGATTCTCGCCGACATAGCCCTCATCATTCTGGGTGTGATTATTAGACATTCCTTGTCCGAGTTTTTGGCACGTCTTTTTTCCAAGAACCGGAAGCGAAAATAGTAAAATGGTCATGCCTTCACGGTATTTCGAGGCGTGATCCATGACCGGTTCGCCCGACCGGCTGACACAGGCTGCAAGTCCAATCATCAAACCGTCCGTCACATGGGCCAGGACCGCCACGGTTTGGAGGGAATGGCCCATGATAAAGGCTGCTTTGGGGTTGCAGTGGGACTCCGGAAGGAGGCTTTCGACCCCTCTGCATCGTTTTGCCCGCTTTCGGCCACTTAAGACCATCGACCAGCACCACGGCCTGTCCGTTGAGATAGCGGATCCCCCGATTGAAATCCCAAATCAGCGCATTGGGGCCGAAGCGCCTAATTTACCAGCAGATGTCGTAAGCGCGATCAAGTCCTTCAATTTGTCTAGCCTTGCAACTCACGTCGTCAGGGTGAGCAGAATGTCGGCATACCAGGCACAATTCAGCCCCAGCGACTCATCGAGTTGCAAGTCTCGGCTCCCCATGTCCATGCGCGCGGAGTGCACTCCGAGCAGCTTCCAGGGCAGTTGCGCATTGGTGGATGGGCTGCGCATCACCACCGGAGCGCCACTGGTGCCACGGTGCGTTCGCGCATCCGTGAGAAAGTAGCCCAAGCCCTGGAAGCGCAGGCCGAAAGACGAGGCGATCGCCGCCTGCCTCACCACAGGCAGGTGGTGCAGCGCGTCGTGGAACCCGAGCGGGAAGCCCACGATCAGCACCGAGGTGCCGACTTCCACCTCTTGTAGCGAGCGCAGCAGGTGCGCCGGAGTGAAGCACCGCAGCACCACCGACTGTGGTAGCGCCGCGCGCTCCAATTCGAGCACCGCCACGTCGATCTCGCCGCCAGTGTCGCCGCCTTGGCGCCAGACACTCTTGCCGTTGAGGTAAAGCAGCACCGACATACGGTTCGAACGTGTGAGATTCTTGGCGTCGGTGTGGAGCTCAATCTCGATGCGGTCGGGAAAATGCCCGCTAGGTTTGTCGATCATCACATGCCGGCTCGTCACGAGGAACAGTCGGCCCTCGCGTTCGAAGAAAAACCCGCTCGAACAAGTGAGCAGACCCTTGCCCGCGAAGGTTGAAACCCGGGCGGTGGTCAGCAGCAGCGGCTCAATCATGGATGCCTTTGCACATACAAACGTGAATTTGCTTTTTGGCTCCGAGCGGTTCAAGAAGAATTGCTTTTTGAATGCGAAAAGGGCCGGCGATGCCGAGCGAAAACCTGGATTCAACGTCCGCCAGCCCTCTGATCGAAAGAACGGTACCAATGGTGATATTTTGGCCGATTTCAAGAGACCTGGGGGGCGGAGAAATGGTTCTGATTTCCCTTCACTCCCTAGGGTCGCAGGCGTTGAATGGTTGAAAACAGCTTCACGACGGTCCGACAACACCCTTTTTGCGCAACCCTTCGACCAAGCGTGAGTTAGCCTGCATCGGGTCAATGGGGTAATCTGGTCAGCCATTTTACCGTGCTAACGCTTGCGCTGGTGGGCAGGTGTCATGGCAGATGCCGAATGCTTCCCGCACCGATAACGTTCGTTTCCACCGATTTTGGGTTGCCGGAATAGATGACTGAGCACGCTCCTATCACTGAAACCTTGATAGTGTCGGTGACAGTGACATGGGCGTCGGAAGCGCCGAGAAGTGACAACTTGGCGGTTTGGGTCTGTAGAGATTTCGCATTGAGTTTGCTTGCTCCGGCCAGGTTCGCTTCCAGTTTGGTGATGGAACCATCAACGCTGATGTCCCACGCACCGCTGGATTCAATCTTCAGCTCATGGCCGGAGATATGACTGGCCTTGAAACTTTTGCCGCCACTCAATTGCATGTCCGCCAGAGAGGCACTGCAAAGAATAATCGTGATGCTTTTGGTCGGGGCCAGGTCTTCCTTTGAGTCAATTTGCAGGGCGTGGCCGCTGACCTCCGTTATGATAAGCGGAAGAAGGTTCTCGTCGGCGGAAAGCTTGAGCGAGGGCTTGCCGCTGGACCATTTGATCTCGTAACCACCCTTGACCATGACCTTGGAAAAATCAGAAACTGTGCGTTCCTCGGTCTTGATTTCTCCATCACCCCTAATCCCAGTCTGGGAACACCCGGCGACTACAGCGACGGCTGCAATGAAAATAATCAATATTTTGCTCATAATTAAACTTGACACTTTCGAGGTGCGGATGACCTCCAACAACAAGAACTTGGCCGCGCCTGGAGGATGAAAAAGGCAACACCGCGAGCGCGGGCACTCGGCATGGAATGCCGACAAACCTTCTTCCACCACATGCGAATGAAACCGAAAACCTGGCTGGGCGCTATGGGGTATTCACCCCGGAGGTAGTGGAAACGACGGAAACTCATGTCTTGAGAACATCACTCCAGTCGAATATAATGGTCACTTGGGCAATGAATTAGAGAATTCAATTGGATGATCTTGATTCAGGCATTGGAGCATTAGCGTCGCTCTTGGGACCAGTTGCTCGCCTGTCGCAGCAGATTCTGGCTGCGGCGGCAACAGACGCCGGAGACACACTTTGGAAATGAGCGTATGAAAAAGAAATCTTCACCGCCGCACCGACGGCAAACGCCGGCGCCGGTTGCTTCTCTGGCAACTCCCTGCGTGCCCTTGAATCTTTCATTTCCCGTCGTTGGCATCGGCGCTTCGGCCGGAGGATTGGAGGCTTTGGAACATTTCCTCTCGCGCGTGCCGAAAAACAGCGGGATGGCTTTTGTCATCGTTCAGCATTTGGATCCCACCCGCAAAGGGATCATGCCAGAGCTGCTCCAGCGCACCACCAGTATGAAAGTGATCCAGGTCAAGGATCGCACTAAGGTCGAGCCGGATCGTGTGTATGTGATCCCGCCCAACAAAGACATGTCCATCCTGCACGGGATCCTGCACTTGCTTGAGCCTGTGTCCCCGCGCGGCCTGCGTCTGCCGATTGATTTCTTCCTCCGCTCCCTGGCGCAAGACCAGCAGGAACACAGCATCGGCGTCATTCTCTCGGGCATGGGCTCCGACGGCANNCCTATCTGAAACGCACTCCACTGGTCCACACTTCCGAACTGGCGCTGGAAGAAAAAACAGAGAGCGCCCTGGAGAAAGCCATCATTCTGTTGCGAGCCCGCACTGGACACGACTTTTCGCTTTACAAGAAGAACACTTTTTACCGCCGGATCGAGCGCCGCATGGGTATCCACCAGATTGACAAGATTGCCGCCTATATTCGTTACTTGCAGGAAAACTCGCAGGAGCTGGATTTGCTTTTCAAGGAGTTGCTCATCGGAGTGACGAATTTCTTTCGCGACGGCTCCCCTTGGGAGCAGTTGCGCGAAAGCGTCATCCCGGAGCTGCTGGCCAGCCGTATGGACGGCCACGCACTGCGGGCTTGGGTGCCCGGCTGCTCCACTGGGGAGGAGGCGTATTCCCTGGCCATCGTCTTCAAGGAGGCGATGGAAGCTCTCAAGCCGCCGAAGAAATTCAAACTCAACGTCTTTGCCACCGACCTGGACAAGGATGCGATTGACAAGGCGCGCCAAGGCGTTTATCCCGCGAATATTGCCGCTGACGTGTCACCGTCACGGCTAAAGCGATTCTTTGCCAAAGTTGAACACGGCTACCGGGTGCGCACCGAGATCCGGGAAATGGTGGTCTTTGCCCCGCAGAGCCTCATCCTGGATCCGCCGTTTACAAAGCTGGATATTTTGAGCTGCCGCAACCTGCTGATCTATCTAGCCCCGGAGATGCAAAAGAAGCTCATGCCGCTGTTTCACTACAGCCTGAGTCCCGGCGGCATTCTGCTTCTTGGCAGCGCGGAGACGGTGGGCGGCTTCACCGACCTGTTTGCCTCCCTCGGCGGCAAGACCAGACTGTTTCGGCGAACTGAGTCTGCCGCACGAACAGAGCCAATCGATTTCCCCCCAACATTTGCCCCGACTTTGCCTCGCGGGACGGCGGCTCACCCAGAAATGAAAACCCCGACCAGTCTCCAGTCACTGGCGGATCAGTTGGTCCTGGAGCTTTACTCACTGCCCGCTGTACTCGTTAACGACAAGGGCGACGTTCTTTACGTGAGCGGCCGGACGGGTAAATACTTGGAGCCGGCAGCGGGCAAAGCCAACTGGAATATTTTCGTCATGGCCCGTGCGGGCCTGCGCTACGAACTGACCAGCGCTTTCGAAAAAGTGCTGCGGCAGGAGGGTGCCGTGTCGCTCAAGGGACTCAGAATCGAAAACAGCGACGGGGAGCATTTCGTAAATATCACGCTGCATCGGCTCGAAAATCCGGAACCGTTGCGGGGGTTGGTGATGATCGTTTTTGCCGATGTCGCAGCATCGCTGGAAACAAAAGTGCGGGGACGGTCCCGGAAAGGATCGGGGCGCAGCGCCCGGCTGACGGAACTGGCGCAGAAACACCAGCAGGTCTGCATGGAATTGCAGACCACCCGGGAAGAGATGCAGAGCTCCCAGGAAGAGCTCCGGTCCACCAACGAAGAGATGCAGTCCACCAACGAGGAACTCCAGTCCACCAACGAGGAATTGATGACTTCCAAAGAGGAAATGCAATCGCTCAACGAAGAACTCCAGACCGTCAATGCCGAGTTGCAGGTCAGGGTGGACGAGTTGTCCCGGTCCAACAACGACATGAAGAACCTGCTCAACAGCACCGATATCGCCACCCTCTTTTTGGATGGTGATCTCAAAGTGCGACGTTTTACCACCCAAGCCACCAAAATCATCAAGCTCATCGCCGGCGACGTGGGCCGGCCCATCACCGATCTTGCCTCCGACCTGCTTTATCCAGAACTGACAGACGACGCCCGGGAGGTATTGCGGAAGCTGGGTTTTGTGGAAAAGCAGGTGAACGCGCGCGATGGACGCTGGTTCATGGTGCGTATCATGCCCTACCGGACCCTCGACGACCGCATTGACGGCGTGGTGATCACCTTCGCGGACATCACCACAGCCAAGAGGCTGGAAGCGCAGTTGCGGGAGAAGCACGACCTTCTGGAAAAGCACGTCGAGGAACAATCCAAGAAGGTGGAGAACTCAAAGGACAAAGTGGGAGTGAAGACTGCCGGCCGAAAACGAGGCTCGGGCGGGGCTGAAAAACGGTAGGCGTCCGCTAATATATGAATGGTCCTGCAAAGCACAATAAGCCCAAGATCTCCGATGATCCCGCTGAACTGCGCCGCCGCGCCGAAGACCGGTTGCTCGCGCGTCCAGGAAATCAGCAGTCTGATGCGGTGGTTCCAAAGTCAGCCGCCGCCGCGCGACGGCTGCTCCACGAATTGCAGGTCCATCAGATTGAGCTTGAGATGCAGAACGCCGAGTTGCGGCAAGCCCGGGATGAACTGGAGGTGGCGTTGGATAATTACACCAACCTCTACGATTTCGCGCCGGCCGGCTATTTTACGCTCGCTTCCGCCGGGACCATCCGACAGGTCAATCTCGCTGGAGCCCTTCTCTTTGGCATCGAACGTTCGCGTTTGGTGGGTCAGTCTTTTGGGCTGCTGGTTTCCGCATCCCAGCGTCCTGTTTTCAATTCATTCCTTAAAGAGGTCTTTGCCGGTGGGAATCAACAACCCATTGATATTGAACTGGACAGTGGAACGTTCAGGCAG
>PLWR01000728.1 GCA_003165615.1 Acidobacteriota bacterium
GGAGTGATGATGGCGAACATGAGCTGATACACCATGAAAGTCTGCTGGGGAATCGTTGCCGCGTAATCCGGGTTGGGCGCAGCCCCCACTCCGTGCAGGAACAGATAACCGAAGCCTCCGATGAACGGGTTGCCTTCATGGAAGACCAGGCTGTAGCCGAAGAATGCCCACAGGACCGTCACCAGAGCCATTAAAATGAAGCTCTGCATCATGGTGGCCAGCACGTTCTTCTTGCGCACCAATCCGGCATAAAAAAGCGCCAGGCCCGGGCCCGTCATCATCAGAACGAGAGCGGCACACACCAGCATCCAGGCGTTGTCGCCGGCGGTGCGGGCGTCCGCCACATTCTGTTGGAGTGTGGCAATCTGCGCCTGAACTTGCGGTGGGATCGCCTCCCTGGTCTGCGGGGGCGCCACGGCAAAACCCGCGGGGGCCAATAAACTGCAAACCAGTACCAAGCCCATCAACATTCGCGACACGATCCGTTGCATCAATTTTCCTCCATCTTCATTACCAATATATATTGCTTGGAATAAAGGTTTTATAAAGGATTCCTAAAAATTCAATGAGCCCCGGTCGATCCAATGATTCGTGTTAAAGTTTCTTCGCGAGCGTAAGAAATTTGATGAGGCGGCGAGAGATTACAGTGTTTTGGCAAAAAAAGAAAGGGATATTCCCCCCGGGCACTTAAATTGAGGGCTCTAGACAATAAGGGCACATTTTGATTAGATCGGGGGATGGAGAGCGGGCAGGTCCGTGAGCAAGTCAGCGGGCCCCGGCTCTTCAATTTCCTGGAGGTTCTTTAACACCTCTTTCTCAACGTCTTGGGCTGTAGCCAACGCTACGCGGTTCCTTCCGTCTATCTTGGCGCGATAGAGTGCAGCATCGGCCACGCGGACGAGCGTCTCAGCCTTCACATCGCGTAGGTTTGCCAGCGCCACCAACCCCAGGCTGAGGGTTACGGGAATCATACCCTCTGGAGTTTCCACGGCTTTGCGATCGATTCGAGCGCGAAAGCTTTCCGCAAAGCGGGCTACTCCTTCCGGGTCACATCCCGGGATCACGGCCAGGAACTCATCGCCTCCATAACGCCCCAGGGAGTCATAGGTTCTCATGGCGCCCCGCAAACGGCGGGAGGCCTCCCGCAGAACAGCATCGCCTGCCGGGTGACCGTAAGTATCGTTGATGGTTTTGAATCGATCCACGTCGGCCATGGCGACGGCAAAGGGGCCCTGGGTACGAGAAGCGCGCGCCATTTCCTTCCGCAAGATCGCGAGGATGGTTCCATGATTCCAAAGACCCGTAAGGGGATCGCGGCTGGCTTGGTCGCGCAAGGCCTCACGGGCCTGAAGTAGCTGTTCCTGGAGTTCCACGATGCGCCGGCCGGCCCGCAGGCGCGCCCGCAGCTCATACGGGTCAAAAGGCTTGGTTACGTAATCGTCCGCGCCCGCCTCCAAACCTTCCACGATGTCTTCCTTCTGCCCCCGGGCCGTCAGCAAAATGATATAGATGTAAGGGCGACCTTTCCGTTGCCGTACGCTCCGGCAGATGTCAATGCCGTCCCGGCCAGGCATCATCCAATCAAGAATAGCCAGGCGAGGTGCGTCATTTCCTTGCAGGATACCCCATGCCTCTTCTCCCTCCGTGGCTACTAAAACCTCGTAACCCCATTTCACCAGGAATGCTTCTAACATGCGCCGGGAAATAGAATCATCTTCCGCGATTAAAGCTCTCATGGAGCCACCTCTTTTCCGAGATTTGCCAGGGCCGGACGGAGGCGCTCAAGCTCCTCTTCCAGGCGCGCCAAAGCTTCGTTGGCCTGCTCCAAACTCGGTGCCTGCCCGGCTAGCTCTGCCAGATCCGCGGCTTCACAGGCTGCCCGCGCGGAAAAAAGCGCGAGATTCTCTTTTAAAACCTGGGTGACGCGATGGAACTCCACCATATCCTGGTGTGCGGCGGCGTCGCGAACGGCAGCAACCAACTTGGGGCAATCATGGAAGAAAGCGCTGATCAGATTTCCCAGCAACTCCTTGTCCCCTTCGAAACGTGCCAGCACCTGATGCCGGTCGAGAACATTCTGCTGGTGGATGTCCGAGGGCTGGCTGGACGCGGGCCCCGAAGGCACAGGGAGAAGACCCTCAATGGTCTCAATGAGCTGCTGTGCTCGAATGGGCTTGGGGAGATAACCGTCCACCCCCAATGCCAGGAAGCGCTCGCGGTCTCCCGGCAGGGCGTGTGCCGTCAAGGCGATGATAGGAATCCGGGAAGCGGACCCATTCTCTCTTGCCCGGATCCGAGCGACGCACTCCTCTCCATTCATCTCCGGCATGAGCATATCCATCAGGATCAAGTCGAACCGGGCCGTGGAGGGGCTTTCCAAAGCTTCCAAGGCCTCTCTTCCGTTTGCCACGACTTCCACCATGTGCCCCCGCTTTTCCAGAAGACGCATGACTAACGCCTGGTTCACGGGGTTGTCTTCCGCCAGCAAAATGTGTAACCTTCTTCGCTCTTCCCGCAGGGAATGTCGCGTGACAAGCGGCAGGGACGAGAGTCCACAAGGCGCTCCAAATGCCAGGAGGATTGCTTCCAGAAGTTCCGACTGCTTCACAGGTTTCATCAAATATGCAGCAATGCCCAGTTGGCGGCAGAGAAATGCGTCTCCAGGCTGACCTCCTGAGGTCAACATCAGGATCACGGCGCCAGCAAGCTCCGGGTCGTGCTTGACGAATTCGGCCACGGCAAATCCATCCACATCCGGCATTTGCGAATCGAGGAGGATCAGCGCATAAGGGTTCCGGGCCCGCTTGCTCTGCTCCAGCAGGTCCAGCGCGCTTTGCCCTCCCTCCGCCTGGGTGGGTATCATCTTCCAGCGTCTCAACACCTCCACCAGGATGTGGCGATTGGTTGAGTTATCATCCACCACCAAGGTGGGAAGGTTTCTGAGGCGGGCAAAATCCGCCCAACGCGTGGCGCTGACGCTACGTCCCAAGCCAAACCTTCCGGTAAAGTGGAAGGTGCTCCCGTGTCCAGCAGCGCTTTCCACCCAGATTCGCCCTCCCATCAACTTCACCAAGTGTGAGGTGATTGCCAAACCCAGCCCAGTGCCCCCGTACCGTCGAGTCGTTGAGGCGTCCGCCTGCTCAAAGGCGCCGAATATGATCTCTTGCTTCTCGGGAGGGATTCCGATTCCGGTGTCGCGAACAGCAAAGTGCAACGTCACCTGTTCTTCGCTCTGATCATTCACCTCAACTTGGACAACCACCTCCCCTTTCTCCGTGAATTTGATAGCGTTCCCCACCAGGTTGAGGATGACCTGGCGGAGCCTGCCCGGATCCCCAATCAAGTATTCGGGCACTTGGGGTGAAAGGGAACAAGCCAGTTCAATGCCCTTCTGGGAGGCGCGGAAGGCAAGTGATTTCAAGGTATCCCCAAGGCTCTCCGGAAGTTTGAACTCGATGGCATCCAAGGTAATCTCCCGGGCTTCAATCTTGGAAAAATCCAGGATGTCGTTTACCAAGGTGAGCAGTGCGTCCGTGGAGGACTTCAGCATGGCGAGGTACTCGGATTGCTCCGCGGAGAGCTGCGTATCGGAGAGAAGTTCACCCATTCCGAGAATGCCATTCAATGGGGTGCGGATTTCATGACTCATGTTGGCCAGAAATTCGCTTTTCGCCTGGTTGGCAGCCTCAGCCCGCACTTTGGCAATGTCCAGTTCATCGAAGGCCTTGGTGAGCTCGCGGGTGTTCTGCTCTTGTACGTCGCGAGCGGCCTCCAGTTCCGCCGCATAGCGCTTCAATTGCTCCTCGGCGCGCATTCGCTCGGTAATGTCGCGGCTGATTCCCACCAGGCCGGTGATGCGGCCATGGGCGTCACGGAGCGGCATTTTCGTGGTTGAAACCCAGCTCACATGGCCATCCGGCCAGGTTTCCTTCTCCTCCTTGCCCAGAATCGGCTGCCCCGTTTTGATTATTCCCTGTTCGTCGGCAAAGGCCTGTTGTGCATGCTCATTGGTAAAGTAGTCAAAGTCACTCTTGCCGATCGCGTGCGTTGGATCAGTGAGGCCAAAAGCCTTGGCCAGCGCCTTATTGAGCCGGGTAAAATGGCTCGCCCGATCCTTGAAGTAAATGTAGTCTGGAAGGTTGTCCATCAGGGAGCGGAGGAGATCGTGCCCCTGGGCTAACTCCTCAACCAGCAGCGCCAATTCCTCCGTGTCCTTTTCCTGAACGACCCTGGCGGCCTCCAGGTCCGCCGCGTAGTGTTTAAGCTTTTCTTCCGCCCGCTGGCGCTTGGTAATATCAATCATCACTCCCAGATGGGCGACGGTTTGGTGGTTAGCGTCGAAAATTGGAGCGGTGGAAAGCTGAATGTCAATCCATGAGCCGTCCTTCCGCTTGCGGCGCAGTTGCACATTCGAGGCCGTATCGCCCCGCATCGATCGCGCGGAAATATCTCGGTGACTGTCCCGGTCCTCAGGCGGGACAGTGGGAAGCGGCCTACCCAGGGTCTCCGCTTCGCTCCAGCCAAACAGCCTTTCCGCCGCGGGGTTCCAGATGCGCACAAGTCCATCGGCATCCAAGGCTGCAATGGCTACAGGGGAGGCTTGCACCACGGCTCTGACCAGCTCGTTGGCCTTGCGCACATTCTCATCAGCCTCCTTGCGTTGCAGGGCAGCGCCGATGGCTCTGGCCGCCGCGCGTAGAGCCTCCGTTTCCACGCTCGCCCACTGACGCGCGCTCAGGCAGTCGTCAAAGCCGATGAAACCCCACCACGTTTCACCCACAAAGATAGGCACAGCGATGACGGACTGGATTTCTTGTCCTTCCAGATGCCGCCGGGCCAAATCAGGAAGGTCGGCGACGATCCCTTGGCCGATCTTCCCTTGACTCAACTCTCCCATCCAATCCAGTAAATGGTTTTCTCCCCAGGAGAAGTTCTTAAGCTCAGGATTTTCAATTTGCGGCGTGATCCCCGGCGCTGCCCACTCGTACCGCTGGCTCGTCAGCAGCTCGCCCTCGGGGCCAGGGTGGTTGTGGAAGACATAAGCCCGGCTCACCGACATGGACTGCCCCAACCGCTCCAATACGGACTGAATGTTCTCTTCCCAGTTGCCTCCCGAGAGGAGCTTTTCCGCGGCAAAGCTGACTGCTTCCAGAATCGCATCGCGCCGGTGGAGAGCATCGGCCACCTCCACATGTGCAGTGACATCCCGGTTGAAACTGAGGACGGCCGTCTGCCCTCCCGCCACCCTCCGGTGCAAGATGAAACCGCAAAGGACCCCGAGAAGCCCCACGATCGTGATCGCAAAAATGTATGTATTCACTGGATCTTCCCGGTTTGACTGTGCAAACGATCGAGTTCGGGTTGGACGAATCGCACATAGCAATCTGGACAAATCCCGTGGCTGAACTGGGCTTCGGAATGGTCGCTGATGTACCCTTCAACCTGTTGCCAGTAATTCTGATCATCGCGGATCTTCTTACAGTAGGAACAAATGGGCAGCAACCCTTGGAGTGTCTTGACGCTCGAAAGGGCCTCTTCTAATTCCCGAACCCGCTGCGCCAGGGCCCCCTGGAGTTCCAGGACGCGAATTCCCACTTGCACGCGGGCGCGAAGTTCCTCACCGTTAAACGGTTTGGTAATGTAGTCATCGGCTCCGGCCTGAAGGCCATGGATTTTGTCTTCCTGGCCCCGCCGCGCCGTCAAGAGGATCAGATAAATTGGCCGCGTCTGTGGGCGCTGGCGGAGTTGGCGGCAGATCTCGATTCCATCCATGCCCGGCATGAGCCAATCCAGAATCACCAACTGCGGTGCGTCTTCTGCCTGCAAGGCCTCCCACGCTCGCGTCCCGTCTTCGACCGCCGTCACGTCATAGCCCCACTTGTGCAGGTTCGCTGCCAGGATGTGCCGAGACACCGCCTGGTCTTCCGCCACCAATATCTTCATGGAAGGGGTCCTTTCCAATCTCCCCTGCCGGAGGAGAAGTGCCCCCCGGCACTTCGGTTATCGATTCCAAACCCTACCCTCCGCGTGGCTGGGTAGTGTCCTATTTTGAATGTAGCGCCGCCCTTTAGGGCGGCACATGCCGGGCTAAAGCCCGGCGCTACGTCGCAAATTAGGACACTACCTCGCGCCGGAGGGCAGGGTTGCGTCAAAGTCGAGGGGCTTCAAAAGGCCCCTCACCGCCCTCCGCCAGGCACCCTCTACCGCCACGGCGAGCCTACCTCAGTGAGAGGGATTTTGATTTCCATCCCCCTCCCTTGGGGAGAGGGGGGACCGCAAGGCGGAGGGGGCCCCACGTTTTGCAAGGAGTGGGGGTGAGGGGCATCCAGCCCCGATTCCCGAGTTCCGCCAGCACAGACTCCCTGCCATTTGGCGTCCGACTCCCCCCACGCATTTAAGAATCTTATTTTCATCAACATCTCGGCATTCCAGGGGCCGATGCTGTTTTGGCGGCAAACAAGCTGTTTATTTTCTGTAAGTTATCGGCCTAGGTTGGATTTGAGGGGTTTTTCTTGAGTTTAGAGCCCTTGAATCGCGCTATCTCGATTATTTTCAACAATCCATCGGCATTTCAGCTAAACTGCTTATTTTCAAGAACTCATCGGCTTCTGACATTTTGTCACTTTATTCCCCTTTTGTTTTCAGTAACTTGTCGGAGTCGACCTTCATTTTGACATTTTTCGGTGTGCGGGCTCCCGTTCTGATTTTCCCGGACAAATTGGCAGTCCGCCACACTTCCCCTGAGGTCGAATCTTGCTCGCTGCGGCGTCCCGGGCCCACGCTTTCCGTGTGGTCTTTTTCCTAAATCCTTCAATCCTGAGGGCACGGGGTTCCTTCGAAATCTCGGGGTGAACGCCTCAGCGGCCACCAAGGGAACGGAGGCGCCGCTGAGATCGTCTCCCGTCGCGGAGAACCCAGCCAAGCCCCCAAGGGGCGATCCCACCCAGCCCAAGCCCTCGGCCAGGGTCAGGAGGCACACCCGTTTCCCCTTCCCTGCCCACAAGGGGCGGCAATCCTCGTACCGATGAGAGCGCGATTTCACCTGGACCCCGACCTCCAGTATATAGGCTAGCAATTTGACGGCCATGCGCAGCAGACGCTGCAAAGCAGGCGGGAGACAGGAGGCGGTGAGCGGCGAGCCGAAAGCAGGAGGCAGGAAGCACCAGACGGGAGGGCTTGGGAGAGGCCGGCTTGCACCGGATAGCCTCTCGTAGAAGTCCGGCTTAGCCCGAATTTCTCACCACACCAGGACACTCTTCGGGGGTTGCAGGAAGGGCGGCCCCCTCCCTCTGTTTGTCGCACCACCCCGGGATTCCTGTTCAGCACCACCCCGGCGCCCGGTGCGCCACCCCTCCTCATCTGAGGAGGGGAGTTCAATCTTACTTAACTCCCCTCCTGATTCAGGAGGGGTGGCGCCTTGAGCGCCGGGGGGGTTTTCCACACCCTGTAAAGCCCCGCCGAAATGGCGGCCTCCGCCTTTTTTTCGTCCCGCGCCCCTGGTTAACTGAACAAGCCCGGGATCAACTCTTTCACACTTTCGTTCCCAGTGATGGTTATATCGACGGTCGGCTTGTTCCAACCCTCGACCAGAGGATCAGCAGATACCCTCGTGTCGTTTTGAGGAAGTTGAAGAGTAATCCCTTTGCTCGATAACCAACCACTGTAGCTTTGTATCCACACCGCGCATTTCTTGCAGGCGCCTTTGGCACCTCCCAATTGGACATCTTTTACCTTCACCAGGTCTTCGATTACCATCCTCGTCAAGATCGCCAGCAGTTTCAGTTCGGCGTGAACTGTCGACTTGTCGGTAATCACCGTGACCGCATAGTCCAATTTAGGAGTCTGATTGAGTTCTGCATTCTGAAATTTGGCGGTGGCCGGCGCGGCGTAACCTTTTTCATAGGTCTTGCCGGAATCGGCATAAACGCCCAGCAGTTGCTGAAATGGGCCGACTTTCCAATCCTTGGGAGAGGTTGGAGCGGGGTCATTTTTTTTGGGCGCCTTGCCAACGCAATTGTAGATGTCGTTGAGCACACCCACGCTCGGGATTTTGGGAATCCCGGAGGGAAAAGTAAACGCGTTTATGGTTTTCGAGTCCTGGGCGCTGTATTTGGCCCGGTCCTTCACGTCGCCCCTCCAATTCGTGGGCTTCGTCTCATTCATAATGGCGTGCGAGTATTTCAAGCTATCAATAAAGGTGGCGTCGCTATTCACGCCAAAAGCCGTGAGGAAGTTTTGGACCTCCGAATGTCCGTCCTTGTTGCAGGCAATTAACAGGGCGTCCCCGATGCGCAGCATTTGGATTTCCTCCTGCGTGGAGGGAATCTTAGTACCGAGAGTCCATTCCCTTTTGGTGGCGGCGGTGAGAATGGTTGACATGACAGCCATGTCTGCACCTGTGTAGATAGGCATATTCTCCTCGCGAAGGTCTTCTCGCTCAGCCTCCTCAACGGTTTGATGCGCCCTGGAGTTGGGCGGTCCTGCCCCTGGTTCCAAAGCCCCCCTAAGGGTCAATATCGAAAATCTATTACCGTATCCCTCATTCCTCAAAAGGTTGCCACGGGCGGCGGGAACCTGTCAAGACTTGGGTTGATATCTAGGCTAAGTTGATTTTCACGGGCCCCGTGACGCGGGCTTTCCCGCAAGCGGTTCCCACGTGATCTTCCCATCGTCTCCGAGGAATTCGCCGTCAGGGCAGCGGCGGCAGCACCGGATGATAATCCGGATACGCGGGCCGGCGGTATTCCGGCAGAGGGTGCTCTTTGAGCAGTTGCATCACCGTTTCGACTGCCTTTTCGAGTTGCGGATCGTGCCCTTCGCGCACCAGTTTCGGGTCCATCATCACTTCGATGTCGGGCGCGATGCCGTGGTTTTCCACCTCCCACTCGCCCTTCAGGCCGTAAATAGCCCAGCGCGGAGCCATCACGCGGCCTCCGTCGAGGAGGGAGGGATAGC
>PLWR01000308.1 GCA_003165615.1 Acidobacteriota bacterium
AAGTTGTCCACCGCACTGGCCACCAGGTGAGTGATAGCTTCCTGGGCTTCGTCGCCCAGCCGCCCGCCTTTCAGCTTAATGACCACCGAAGCCTTGGCCTCGCGTTCCTGCTCCGTAAAGAGCGATTCCTGGGGCAGCACCAGGTGTACCCGCACCGCCTCAACTTCCCCCAAGGTTTGAATGGTCCGCTCCAGTTCGCCCTCCAGCGCCCGCTGGTAGTTCACCTTTTCCGCGAAGTCGCTCCCCGCCCAATTCGGCTTGTCAAAGAGTTCAAAGCCCAGCCTGCCGGTCTGGGGCATCCCTTCCGCCGCCAGATCCAGACGCGCTTTGTCAAGCTGGTTAGCGGGAACGCTAATGCTGGTTCCGTCGCTCGACAACTGAAAGGGAATATTCTTTTCCGACAACCGGTGCGACAAAGACTGGGCATCATTCGAGGAGAGTCCGGAATAAAGCGTCTTGTAATCGGCATTGTCCAATAAGGTGACGAACACCCAGATGGTTACCGCCACGGCGGCCCCTCCCAGTATGATCGTGATCTTCTGGCGAAGAGTGAGGCCTTTCACAAAGGAGGCGATTTGATTGGTTACCTGGTCCGCGTTCACTGCCATGATTCAGCAACCTAGAACTGCATCTGGGAAATTGTCTGGTACGCCTGCACAATCTTGTTGCGTACCTGCATCATCATCTGAAAAGTAAGATCGGCTTTCTCCACCGCCACCATGGCCGAGTGAAGATCCTGGCCGTTACCTTGCAACACACTTGCCACCTGCTGATCCGCCCCGGATTGCATCTCTTGAACCTTATCCATGGCGCCTTCCAGCGTTTGGAAGAATTCCGAGCGGTCGGTGGCAGGCTGGCGGACGTCCAGTTGGACCTTTCCCCAGTCGATTTGTGGTAGACCTGAAATCGTATTGCCCACAGCCTTATCCCTTCTGCTGCGCCGCCAAAAGTAGCGCCGGGCTTTAGCCCGGCATGCGCCGTCCTAAAGGGCGGCGCTACGTGAGAATTTGCAGCGTTTCCGAGATCATCGCTTTGGTGGCCTGTACCGCTCCCACGTTCAACTGATATGCCTGGGCGGCCCCCATTAAGTTGACCATTTCTTCCACGGGATTGATGTCAGGGAATGAGACGTACCCGTCGGCGTCCGCATCCGGATGGCCGGGCTCGTACCGGCGGATGGGGGAGGCGTTATCCTGAACCACCTGTTCCACTTTGACTCCCCGCGCGTGTAGATCGCCGAAGCGCGACAGGGTGAGTGCAAACTTGCCCGCCCCGGGCTGCTCCGTTCCAAACACGACCAATTGTCTTTTGTAAGGGCCGCCACCGGGCGTGCTCGTAGTTTCAGAGTTCGCCATGTTGCTGGCCACAACTTCCGCGCGCTCGCGCTCGGCCGTAAGAGCGGATGAACTAATATCAAGGACTCCAAAGAGGTTCATGGTTTTATTTCCCTTCGTTGATGGCCGACTGGACCATATGGATTTCATTGCGCAGCAACTCCACGCCGGCGCGGTACTGAAGCTGCACTTGTGCCAGGGCCAGGGTCTCGCGGTCCAGGCTTACATTGTTGCCGTCCGGGCGCTCGATCAGGCCCTTCACTTCCTGCACATGGGGTGAGACGGGGTCGCTCTCCAGGCGCTGCTCGGCGCGCCGAACTTCGTTTTCAAAGTCAACATCCTGGGTGCGATATCCCGGGGTATCGACGTTTGCCAGATTGCTGGAAATCAGTTCGTGACGAAAAGTGACGAGATCCAGATAGTGTTCAACACGTAGCATCGTGGGGGATTCAATCCAGTTCATGCGGTCCTCCGGGGAGGCAGACCGAATTCGCGTATCTTGTTACGCACGGTACGCAGGCTGACGCCCAGCATTCCCGCCGCGCGCGTGCGATTGCCTCCGGTCGCATCCAGTGTTTTCTCTAAAAGTGTGCGCTCCAGCTCGCGCAAGGTAAGCCCCGGCTCAATTCCACTCAGCGCGGGGTCGTCGTTCTGAAAACCGGCTTCGGGAAGAAGTTCCACTCCCACGACGGGACCGGGGGCAAGCACCAAAACGCGGCGCACAAAGTTCTCAAGCTCGCGCACGTTTCCCGGCCATTCGTAAGCCTGGAGCCGCTCCAGAAGTTCCGGCGAAAACCGCACGACATTGGACCGCGAGGCGGAAGCGTATTTGCGCACGAAGTGGTTGACCAGATCCGGAACGTCCTCGCGGCGTTCTCGCAGGGGTGGAAGCGTGAGGGGAATCACATTGAGACGGAAGAACAGGTCGGCACGGAATTTCCCTTCCGCCAGCATCGCCGCCAAGGGGCGGTTGGTGGTGGCGATCACCCGCACATCAACATGCAGGGGGCGGGTGTCACCCAATCGGTCGATTTCCCGTTCTTGCAATACGCGCAGCAGTTTCGGCTGGAGGCTGAGGGGCATCTCGCCAATCTCATCCAGCAACAGAGTGCCGGTGTGAGCCAGTTCGAATTTCCCGGCTTTGGACGCCATCGCCCCGGTAAAAGCGCCGCGCATGTGTCCGAACAACTCGCTCTCCAGCAGCGTGTCGGGAAACCCCGCGCAATTTACTGCCACAAAAGGCCGCTGGCTGCGCGGGCTGGAGCGATGCACGAGCCGGGCGAGCAACTCCTTGCCCGTGCCGCTCTCCGCTTCCATGAGAATATCTGCATCGGTACGCGCCACTTGCCGAGCGCGTTCGAGGAGTCGCTGCGTCAGCACCGAGCTACCGATGAAATCCCCATTATTCGGCGGGCTCTTGCTCACCCTTGCGCCCATGACGCGCCACGCCGATTCCTTTAATTGCTCAAAGGAGATGGGCTTAATCAGGTAATCGCAAGCGCCTTCCCGCATGGCATTTACGGCCTCGGGAACATTGGCGAAGGCGGTTAGAAAGATCACCGCCGTCTCCGGCGCCATGGCGCGCACTCCCCGCATGACGCGCAGCCCGTCGCCATCCGGCATTCGCATGTCGGTAACCACCAACGGGCAAGGCGCCAGGCGGAAGCGCTCCAGCGCCTCGCTTGTTCCCCCGGCTGTAGTCACTTTCCATCCTTGCCGGCGGAAGTTCGCTTCCAGCGCTACGCGCATGGCGATTTCGTCGTCCACGACCAGAACCTGATTCATTCCTTGACTCCTTCGATGGGAAGCGCCAGCGTGAAAGTTGTTCCATGCCCCTCGCGGCTTTCCACATAAATCGTTCCCCCGTGTTGCTCGATAACCTTACGAGTCACCGCCAAGCCCAACCCCGGACTGCCGCCTTGGGTGGTAAATCCCGGCTCAAAGATCTTCTCCAGATTTTCCGGTCGTATGCCGGTTCCTTGATCCGCAAAGGCGATGGCAGCCGTGGGGGGGGAACCATCTTTGCTCCGGCAGACACTGACAGAAAGCGTCCCGCCGGGTTTCATCGCCCGGAAAGCATTGAGCGCCATATTGAAGAACGCCTGCTGGAGTCGCGGGGGGTCGGCAAGGATGGAAATTAGTGAGCTGGGCCCGCGCCATTCGATGTGCATTTCCTTCTGCCGGGCGAGCGGACGTAGGAATTCCACCGTCTCTCTTACCAGCCGCAGGAGGTCAACGGGCAGAAGTTGCGCCGGGGGCTGGCTGTGAAAATGCAGAACATTGTTCACCGTCGCGGCGAGCGACCGCAAGCCTGCCTGGACGTGGTTAATCCAGGGTTGCAACTCGGTTTGATCAGCCAATGCATCTGCCAGGAGCCCGGCAAAGAGTTCCAGACTTCCCAGGGGGTTTCGAATCTCATGGGCGAGCAGGGTGGCAACCTCCGCCAAAGCCTGCGAGCGGCGCGAAACTTCACGTTCATGTTCAAGTTGCTGGGCTTCTGTCAGATCGCGCAGGATGACAATGGAGTCGTCGCCTGATCCTTTCGCCTGGAGACACGCGCGCGTTACACCTATCGTCCGTTCACCTTGCGAACTCTCCACAGCCCACTCCTGTTCGTGGTTGAATTCTTCTTTGGGAAGCGCGGCGAGCAAAGATCCCAACAGGTGCGGTATGGAAGCTTCCGGCGAGGCAGAGTCGTTGCTGTCGGCATTAAGCAACTGGCTTGCCGCCGGATTGATCATGCGCAAATTCATTTCACCATCGAACACCAGGACGCCACAGGGCAGACCTTCCACGATTCTGGCCAGGTACGTGCGCATCCGCTGGTTCTCTTCCAAGCTTTGCGCCAGACTGCGATTCTTGTTCTCGAGTTCGTGCCGCAGCCGGCCGACCTCCCCTTGTAGCTTCGTGTAGGTGGTTTCGAGCGCCCCGGCCGTCTGAGTAAAGGAAGCGAAGGCGGCTGCCAGGGCCCGCCGTGCCGAGCGGGTGGAATCAACCGGGGGAGCGAGCTCTTTTTGCCGATCAGCGGGCAAAGTTTGCATGGCAATTAGCCTTGAAAGCACGGGCCGGGCCAACTTTAGGCCCCTGTTCTAAAATTTCTCTCAGAAGAGAATTCGCCCGCTCCCCACGGGAAATGTTCGGGCTTAAGTTCCCGTTGTTCTTCCGCCAGGATGAAAGCCCGCTCGATGACCTGCCGCAACTCACGGACATTCCCTGGCCATGAATAGTGTTCGAGGGCGCGCGCCGCCGCCGGTGAAAAAGTTCTGGCCGGCACGTGCGCTTCCCGGGACAAGAAATCAAGGAAATGCTCGCTCAGCGGCGCGATGTCTTCGCGGCGCAGACGCAAGGGATCGATCTCAAGGGGAAATACGGCGAGCCGGTAATAGAGGTCGTCGCGGAAGCGTCCCTCCTTGACCAGCCGGGGAAGATTGGCATTGGTGGCGGCGATGACGCGGGCGTCGATGCGCAGGGCATCAGAACTGCCCAGCCGCTGGACTTCGCCTTCCTGCAAGAAGCGCAGGAATTTGGCTTGCATGGAAAGAGGAAGGTCGCCAACTTCGTCCAGGAGGACGGTGCCGCCTTGCGCCATCTGAATGCGTCCCATGCGGGATTGAAAGGCTCCGGTGAACGCCCCGCGGTTGTAGCCGAACAGCTCGGCTTCCAGCAAAGGCTCGGGGATGGCCGCGCAGTTAATGACCACGAACGGCTGCTCGCGCCGCGGGCTCAACATGTGCAAAGCACGCGCCACCAATTCTTTGCCGGTCCCGGTTTCGCCCGTCAGCAGGACGGTGGTTTGCCGTGGCGCCACCAGCCGGGCCAGACGGTACACCCGGCGCAGAGACGGACTGCTGCCCGTCATGCCGGGCAGGGCAACAATATCACCTGTGGGCGCCGCGGAGCGTGGCGCGGGCCGCTCCAGCGGGTCCGGAAGTTCCGTCGGGATGCGCGGCTCGCGGGAGTTCTGAAGCAGGCGGAACAATTCACTTGAGTCTGCATCCATGCCCAGGTTGTCCCCCACAGCTCCATTTCCCCCTTGAGAGTCGAGTACCAAAACCTCAACTTGCGGATGCCGGGCGCGGATTATGGTAACCAGCTCTCCCGCATCCAAGTCAGGCAGGAATTGATCGAGCAGCAGAGCTCGGCAGCCGCCCTCCTCAATTAAGGCCAGAGCTTCCGCGCCGCCGCCGGCTTCCTCTGCGAGGCAATTGCGCGCGGCCAATTGCTGCAAGACACGCTTGCGGAAGCGGGAGTCAGGGCTGGCGACAAGGGTGGACAGGGGGGTCTTGCGGACGGTATTGAGGGCACTGGCGGTCATGATTTCCTCGTTGGATAAGTTCTATTTGTGTCACTGCATTCTTGGAAGGGGATTAAGCCAGAATTAAATTCCTTTAAGTTGAAGCACCAGTAGGATTCCACGATCGACTCCGAACCGTGAGTTTTTCGCCCAGGGGAAAGAAAAATCTCATAAAAGATTCCCCACTTCAGCTTGGGGACGCTATGGGAAAACGCAATCGAATGCAGCCGGCATCCGGACCTTCGGTCAGAATTTCCAGCCTGCCTCCCAGCCCGTCCAAAAGGCGCTGGTTGATAGCCCAACGTATGGCGCCATTCTTGGCAGCATGACAAAAGAGCAAGCCCGGCGTGGTGATATCCTCAAGCACTTTGATCTGGAGGTACTGTAAGTCCAACCGCGGGGGCGAGAGGAACACTTGGGCTTCCCTCTCCGACACCGAAAGTTGGATGGCGATGACGCCGCCTCCGGCGCTGTTTTGGATGACCCAGGCGAGCAAACTCTGGAGCGCCTCGCGAAGGCGTTCCGGGTTGGCGCAAACTCTTGCCTCCCCCTGGGCACTGAATTGCAGACGAAGATCGCGGGATTGCGCCAGACCTGCCATTTCTGCCACCACGTCCGCGATCGTCGCATCAATGGGGACGCACTGGGGCGGACCCCCGGGCGCGCCCGACTCGCCGAGATCGCGCAGCGAAACAATCATTTGCACCATGTTGTCAGCGAGTTGCAGCGATTGTTCGAGCAGGGACCGGTAATCCGCCGCGGAACGTTTTCCCATCAGTCCCAACTCAATGCCGCCACGCAGCGCGGTCATGGGCTGAGCCAGGCGGTGGGCCAATGCCCCGAGGCATTCGCGGCAGTCGCGGGAATCAGGCGATCGGGTGATCGGGCCTACGCCCGCCGAAGGACTCTGTCCCGTAACGTCCGGTGTTACGCTTTGGCCCGCAGGCGGATGATCGGGCGAGCAAATCACAGAATCGGGTGATCGGGTGATCGGGTGATCGGGTGAACAAGAAGCACTCCGTGCCGCCTTCGGCTCGCTTTCCTCTGGCGGTTTTCGGTGACTCAACACTTGGTTCTTGTCTTCCATTTTCTCACCCCACTGGCGCACCCGGTAGAATGGTCAGCCGATCAACGGATTATTGCTCACTGCCAACTGGCCTGTGACTAGCCGGCAACACGCTGATTCTAAAAGGTCCATAAAATTGCGAGTCACAGACTATTCAATCCGGCCCCGGGCCGGTGGCTGGGCTGCCTACTGCTTACTTGCTTCCCTCAGGCCTCGTCCCCAATTTGATAACCTACGCCCCGAACCGTGTGAATCAATTTGCGCTCGAAGCTCTGGTCCACCTTTTTCCGCAGGTAGTTGATATAAACGTCCACCACGTTGGTCATGGTGTCGAAGGAAAGATTCCAGACGTGTTCAATAATCATGGCGCGGGTGACACAACGGCCGACGTTACGCATCAGGTACTCGAGCAAGGAGAATTCTTTGGGAGTAAGTTCGATGGTAATGCCGGCGCGCTTCACGAGCCGTTCCACCCGGTTCAATTCCAGGTCGCCTACCCGGAGCATGACCTCTGCCGGCATCGTTGCCCGCCGCAAGAGCGCCCGAACCCGGGCGGAGAGTTCGGTGAAAGAGAACGGCTTGGTCAAGTAGTCGTCGGCCCCCAGATCCAACCCCTTCACCCGGTCTTCCACGCGGTTGCGACCTGTCAAGATGAGAACGGGCATCGCCGGCTTGGTGTCGCGGATGTGCTTAAGCACATCCAACCCATCCACGCGCGGCAGGGTCAAATCCAGGACCGCCACGTCATATTCAAATTGGCTCACCATGAATTGCGCTTCATCACCGTCCTGCGCAATGTCCACGGCGTATTGTTCGGCTTCCAGCCCCTTCTGTAAAAAACTGGCCACCGGTTTGTCGTCTTCTGCTATGAGGACTCGCATCTTCTCACCTTTTCCGAGGGCCAAATGGGGTTTGGCCCTACGAGCGTTTCTGGGATCGGCGAAACTCCGTTAGCGCATGGGTCTCGACTCTCTCATGAAGGCCTCGCCTTCATTAATCACATCTTATTTCGGCAGGATGGGAGCAGAGGATGAGGAAATCTCATCGAGGGTATGCAAGGGCAGGGGCGTAGGTCTTCAGTTTTCAGTAATCAGTACCGACTGCTCCCAGATGGGCGAGGGGGGGCACCAGGAGTAAATCAGGAAGTAAGTTCCCCGGGCTCTTTGAATGAACGGCAATGTGGGTAAAGGGATTTGGGTTTAGGGCCGATTCAATCCTATAGGGAAACTCTCGCGAGGCCAGAGAAACTCTGCTGACCCGAATCAGGGGGAGTCGTGCGTCTGGAAACCGTATGATCAACCGATTGCTTCCGAAAGTCCTTGTGGTAGACGACGAGCCAGCCGTGCGCATGTTTTTCCGCGAGGCCCTGAAGCCCGTCGCCGCCCAAGTGGCCGAGGCCGCCGACGCCCCGTTTGCCCTGGAATCGATCGAGAGCGGCGATTTTGACATCATCGTCTGCGACGTCTGGATGCCTGGCGCCTCCGGGCTGGACCTTCTGTCTATGGCCCAACAAACGCGGTGGGACGTTGGGTTCATTTTAGTGACGGGTGAGATGCAGGTTGAGACGGTCATTATGGCGCTACGCATGCAGGCGTCTGATTTCCTGCTCAAGCCTCTGATGGTCGAAGAAGTAACCCTCTCCGTGACGCGCGCGTTTGAGCGCCTGGTAGCGGCGCGGCAGGCGCGAGCTTACAAAGGCTCGCTGGAAAACAGCATTCAACGCCGCACCCACGAGCTTGAAGTGGCGCTGAGCGAACTGGAATCCAACTATCACATGACTTTGGAAGCGCTGGTGGCGGCGCTCGATTCGCGTGAGCACGAGACGTACTCGCATTCCCTGCGAGTGCGCGCCTACACGCGCCACCTGGCGCGGCGGGCAGGCTTTCCACCGGCGCTTTTGCCTTCGCTTGAACAGGGCGCCTTGTTGCACGATATCGGCAAGATCGCCGTCGCCGACGCGATTCTCCTGAAGCCCGCCAAGCTCACCCCGGAAGAATGGATCGAGATGCGCAAGCACCCCACGGCCGGCGACGAAATCCTTAAGCGCGTGCCTTTCTTGCGTCCGGCCAGCGCCATTGTACGGCATCACCACGAACGCTTTGATGGGACGGGCTACCCTGATGGTCTGAAAGGCGCCGAGATCCCGCTGGGGGCGAGGCTATTTACCGTGGCCGATACGCTGGACGCCATGACCACCGATCGTACCTATCGCCAAGCCCCAGGTTTTGAGGCCGCGCGGGCGGAGATCCTGCGCTGGAGTGGGAAGCAGTTCGACCCTCATATCGTGGAGCTGTTCCTCAAAATCCCCCCCGCCACCTGGATGCAGGTGCGCGATGAAGCGGGGAATAATTCCGTCCTGACGAAGTAAGGAATCCCCGCCTCCTTCTGAGCTTCTCTATTGCCTCGCTGAAAGCCGCAAGCGTAGAATAATCGCGGTCGAAGAACCTCCCGATCATACGCTACCCCGCCTGATGCTCTTCGCTGAGCCGATGGGCGAACGAACCGATGGCCCGGTGGCCCAGGCCGGGCGGGCCGATCATTGAACCACCCGATCCACCCAGGCGTCTTATGAAGCTCCGCTTCCTCATTTTGATTGTACTTGTCGGCATGATGGGGCGAACCGCTCTACCGCACGAACCGGAGAAATCCCAAACCATGACCAGGGACCAGGTGTCGCAATGGTTGGCGGGCGGCGGGCTCGGGGAGCGCGCGGCGGCGCTGGTAAAGCCGCATGGCATCGATTTCCTGCCAGACGAAGAATATCTTCATACGTCGCGCCAAGCGCGCGCAGACGACACGTTGATTGCCGCCTTGGGCGGGGCGAGCCATGCCGCGATGGGGGAGTTGGTGGTCACAACTTCCCCCCACGCCGAAATCTATTTGGATGGCGAACTCCAGGGCCGGGCCAACGCCCAAGGCGAACTGAGCATGAAGGCCAGGCTCGGCGTCCACGCGCTGAAAGTCACGCTGGCGGGGAAGAAAGACTTCGCGCGGAGCGTCACCCTCTCGAGCGGGCAAGCGGCGAAAATTGAGGTCAAGCTCGTGGACGCACCGGGAAGCATAAGACTGCGAACGCTGGTTGGCGCCAGCATCTCCCTGGACGGTGCGGCCGGGGAGAGCGCCGATTTGAATGGGGAACTGGTGATAGGCTACGTCTCCCCCGGAGCGCATCAGTTGCGGATTTCAATGCCAGGGAAGAAGGAATACCAGCAGAGTTTAACGGTGGAGGCGGGGCAGGAAATCCGCATCGAAGCCAAGCTCGAGGACGCACCGGGAACCATAAGAGTGCTAACGCTGGCCGGCGCGAGCGTCACCCTGGATGGAGCGAGCCGGGGGAGCACCGCTGCGAAGGGTGAGATTGTCCTGGGCGAGGTCTCCCCGGGAGCGCATCAGTTGCAGCTCTCAGCGCCCGGGAAAAAAGAATACCAACAGAGCGTGACGGTCGAACCGGGGGAGGAAGCCCGCGTGGAAGCCACCCTTCAGGATGCTTCTCCGCCACCCGGCCAAGTGCGGGAGAATCCGAAAGATGGCCTGAAGTACGTGTGGATTCCGCCGGGGACGTTCATGATGGGCTGCTCGCCGGGTGATAACGAGTGCTACGACGAGGAAAAGCCATCGCACCGTGTGACCCTCACCAAGGGTTTCTGGATTGGGCAGACCGAGGTTACGGTGGCGGCATACAAACGCTTCGCCGGTACGACAGGACGGCAACTGCCATCCCTCAAGCCCGCTTGGGCGCGTGACACCCTGCCCATCGTGAATATGAAATGGACTGACGCGCAAGCCTATTGCCAGTGGGCAGGAGGACGGCTGCTTACGGAGGCGGAATGGGAATACGCGGCCCGAGGGGGAAGCACCGAGGCGCGCTACGGGCCCATCGACGAGGTGGCGTGGTATGGCAAGAACAGCGGTGGACAACCGCACGAAGTCGCGCAAAAGCGCGCCAATGGATTTGGGCTCTTCGACATGCTGGGGAACGAGTGGGAATGGGTCAGCGATTGGTTTGACCCGAACTACTACCAGAACAGCCCGTCGCAGGATCCTCCGGGCCCTGCGAGCGGTAAGGACCGCGTTACGCGCGGCGGGTCGTGGGACATCATTCCCCGGGTCGTGCGAGTTTCCATCCGCAGCAGCACCAACCCGGACGCCCCCCGGTCCGCGGGCAACTCCGGATTTCGTTGTGGCGGGGAGGTGTTTGCTCCTTGAACAGTGTTCCTCCGGGAGTGCCGGTGCTACAGGCGGGCGGTTCGCGAACCAAGGCTGTCCCAATTAGCTGAAAACTGTCGCACTCCATGCGGCTCTGCCGCCCCGCTGTCATGAAAATA
>PLWR01000276.1 GCA_003165615.1 Acidobacteriota bacterium
TGATCCGATTGCCGCCCAGCAAAGGCGCGAACCTCCCCGCGCGGCTGGAATCGCTCTTCCACGAACTCCAGGAGGTCATGAAGGAGTTTCGCCCGGAGGCGATGTGCCTGGAGGAAGTTTATAGTCATGCGGAATATCCACGCACGGCAATCCTGATGGGCCACGCGCGCGGAGTCATCTGCCTGGCGGCAAGGCTGGAGGGAATTCCTGTGCTGAGCTTTTCCGCCAAACGCGTGAAGCAGTCGGTGACCGGCAACGGCAATGCCTCGAAATCCCAGGTGCAGCGCGCCGTGCAGAATTTCTTTTCCCTGACCAGCGTACCGCACCCACCCGATGTGGCTGATGCGCTGGCCGTGGCGCTGTGCTACGTCAACGCGATGCGGTACGCGGAGCGGGGACGAGGGGAAAGACGAAACTCGAAAATCGAAACTCGAAACTCGTAGTCACGTGCCGAGTTTCGAATTTCGATTTTCGAATTTCGATTGTTTCCTGGCAACTGACAAGGGACCACGGACAAAGGATCACGGCCAACGGACATGATTTCCGAAATAACCGGTGACGTTCTCTACGACCGTATTCAACGCCATTCGCTGCTGGTTCGTGTGCAGGCGATTAGCTATGAAATCTTTGTCCCCTCGGGGATCGCATCGCGCCTTCGCACCGCGCCGGAAGGTGAACGTCGCAATCCCCTCACTTTCTACACGATCTATTACATTGATGGCGGGCTGGGCGGCGGTCACTTGACCCCCAAGCTGGTGGGGTTCCTCGACCCGCTGGACCGCGAGTTTTTTGAAATTTTTACCACTGTCCCCGGCGTGGGTTTTATGCGGGCGCTGAAATGCCTTATCCGCCCGCTCAACGAAATCGCCATGGCTATTGAGGGTGGTGACACTGCTTTCCTGAAGGAACTGCCCTATATCGGCGCCAAGACTTCGGAAAGAATCATCACCGAATTGCGCGGGAAAATGGCCAAGTTCGCCCTGGCTCGCACCGAAGAGCCCCTTTCGGTTGAACAGGAATCCTCCTCTGGCCTGAAACAAGAAGCTCTCCAGGTGCTCGAGCAGTTGGAGTACTCGCGCGGCGAAGCAGTGCGCATGGTGGAGGAGATTTTCGCCAAGAATAAGAATTTAAAAACCACCGAGGACTTTCTTCGAAAGGTTTTTGAGCAGTTGCACCCGGGCTAGGTAACAGGTTACAGGGAACAGGAAGAGCAGGTGATAGGTTACAGGTTGCAGCATTTTTCCCTGTCACCTATGCCCTGTCACCTGTAATCTGATCCCGGTAGACGGTGGCCTGTAATCTATAACCTTTGGCCTATAACCTGTAACCTGTTCCCTGTACCCTAAATTCCCATGCCCAGAGAACGATTAGTTTCGCCGGAACTTATTTCGAAGGAAGAAGAGAGCTTTAACCGCACCCTTCGCCCGTCCAAGTTCGACGAGTACGTGGGCCAGAAGAAGGTTGTGGAAAAGCTCTCCATTGCTTTGCAGGCGGCCAAGCAGCGCGGCGAATCGCTTGAGCACGTGCTGTTCTTCGGCCCGCCCGGCCTGGGAAAAACCACGCTCGCCTATATCATTGCCAACGCCATGGGGTCGAAGATCACCACGACCTCGGGGCCGGCGCTCGAACGCACCGGCGACCTGATGGGCATCCTCACCAACCTCGGCGAGGGCGACATCCTATTTATCGACGAGATCCACCGCTTGCCCGCCAACATTGAGGAATTCCTCTACCCGGCCATGGAAGACTACAAGGTGGATTTTGTGGTGGACAAAGGGATGTTCGCCAAGACCATCAATGTCCCTCTCAAAAGATTTACGCTGGTGGGCGCCACCACACGTGCCGGAAGCCTTTCCGCGCCGCTGCGCAATCGCTTCGGCCTCTTCTATCATCTCGAGTTCTACACCGTGGACGACCTGCGCAAGATCATTCGCCGCTCCGCGGGAATTCTGAAGGCGCAGCTTGATGAAGCGGGCGCCACGGAAATCGCCCGGCGCGCGCGTGGCACGCCAAGAATCGCCAATCGCCTGTTGCGAAGGGTCCGCGACTACGCCGATGTCAAAGCCGATGGCGTTCTCAATTCCGATGTTGCCAGCAATGCCTTGAAGCTCGAAGGTGTGGACGACCATGGCCTGGACGATCTCGACCGGAACTTCCTCTCCACGATCATTCGCATTTACAACGGAGGGCCCGTCGGGGTGGAAGCCATCGCGGCAACATTGAACGAAGAAGTCGATACGCTGGTGGATATGGTTGAGCCCTACCTGCTGCAACAGGGCTTCGTCAGCCGCACCAAATCAGGGCGGAAGGCCAACGAGCCCGCTTATCGGCTGTTGAATTTGCCCTTACCTGGCATTGGCCCTCGAACGTTGTTTGAATGAGCTGCGCTTGCGGCTGAGCGGGGTATGCATGTTGCCTGAAACGAATCCTGCCATGCCGGCCGCACGCCCTGACTTACGAGCAGGGAAGCAGGTCTATCTCTCGCTCGGTTCGAATCGGGGAGACCGGGTCGCGAATCTTCGGCGCGCCATGGAGGAGCTTGGCAAAGCCGGAGTCAGGGTTGAGCGCGTCTCATCATTTTACAAAACCGAGCCGGTCGATTTCGGGCCGCAGGCGTGGTTTCTCAATTGCGCTGTGGAAGCGTCGACCGCATTAATGCCGATGCAGCTTCTCAAGGCCGTAAAATCCGTAGAGCGGGCTCTGGGGCGGCGCCCCGGGGTGAGCAAAGGCCCGCGACCGATTGACATTGATATTCTGCTTTACGAGAATGTGGTGGTCAGGACGGCAGCTTTGACCATTCCCCACGAACGCATGAACGAAAGGCGATTTGTTCTGGTTCCGTTGCGGGAGCTCGCGCCTGCCGCACGCCATCCGGTGAGCAAGAGGACCGTCGCGGAGATGCTCCAGGACGCGCCGGATCTGAGCCAGGTGATTCGATATAAACTCGGGGAATGACGTGACACTGACAAAACGAAAATCGAAACTCGAAATCCGAAACTCGAAATTCGAAGCTCGAAATTCGGAAATCGAAACTCGGAGCTCGACACGATTTTCCAGTTTCCATTTTCGATTTTCGTCCTTTTCCTTTTTATTGGGAGGCACCGCGTTTGCTGTAGCAGCCGTGCCGCCCGAGGTCATCCATGCCTAAGAAGCCCCGAGCGCATGAGCCCTTGCGCTTCATCGCCATCGAAGGCCCCATTCGCGTGGGAAAAACCACTCTCGCTGACCTGCTGGCAAACCACCTTCACGGCTCCCGCATTCGCGACGACGAAGACAACCCTTTTCTGGAAGCCTTTTACCGGGAGAAGCCGGGCGCGTCTTTTCAGGCTCAATTCCATTTCCTGATCCAGCGCTACAAGCAGTGGCATGCCCTCGACCTGGGGAGGAAAACCGACCACGTCATCATCAGCGATTACATCTTTGAAAAGGACAAGATATTTGCCTCTCTGAATCTGAACGATGCGGAACTCAAGGTCTACGATCAGTATTACGAAATGTTTGCCGAGCAGGTCCCCATCCCGGATTTGGTGATATACTTGCAGGCGAAGCCGGAGGCCTTGAGGAAGCGAATTGAGAAGAAGAAGGTGCCGTTCGAGCCCCGGATTTCGGATGATTATTTGCAAGCCGTCGTGAATGCGTACGAGCACTTCTTCTTCCACTACAAGTCCAGTGACTTGCTGGTGATCGAAACGTCCGAGATCGATTTTGTCGACCGGAACGAAGATTTGCAGGAACTGCTGCATCGATTAAGCCAGCCCGTCACCGGCACCCAATATTTCTTGCCGCTTGGATCCGCCTCGGCGGACTGAGACGGGTGCAACGGATGGCTCGCGCCAAGGCAGGGGATTACTAAATCCGCGCCGGTGAACGAGCACCGAAAGTTTAGAGACCCTCTCCGTACAGGCGGGTGGAGGTCCTCCCGGACCCCGGACGCTACGCGCTTAGCGTCGGAATGACCTGCTGCGACCGGGAGGGTCTTCTATTTGCACCTGGAGCCCATTACTTTTGACTGTTGGATAAAGGAGCAACGCCATGGACCAGAATTCTCAGGCCGTGAGCAAAGTCACCGTTCCCGCCATCCTCGAAAGGAAGCTACGAGGAGAAAAGGTCACTTGCCTGACGGCATACGACTACTCCACCGCCCGCCTGGTGGACGAGGCAGGAATCGAGTTGATTCTCGTGGGCGATTCCCTTGCCCAGGCTATTTTGGGCTATGATTCAACAGTACCGGTGACTGTAGATGAAATGCTTCATCATCTCAAAGCCGTCCGCCGGGGTGTTCGCCGCGCCCTGCTGGTTGTTGATTTACCCTATGGCGCCTACCATGTCAGCAACAAACAAGCGTTGACGAGTGCGATTCGCTTCATCAAAGAAGGCGGGGCGGAGGCGGTAAAGCTTGAAGGTGGACGGAAGCGCGCCCGGCTGGTCCGAAAACTCGTGGATGCGGAAATCCCCGTGATGGGACATATCGGCTTGACACCTCAATCCGTTCACACCCTGGGGGGTTATCGAGTGCAGGGTCGAACCCTCGATGCCGCTACCGAGCTTCTGGCGGATGCCGAGGCTCTCGAGGAAGCGGGAGCTTTTGCGGTCGTCCTGGAAGGCATCCCGCGCGAGCTCGCCGCCATTATCACACGCCGCTTGCGAATTCCCACCATCGGAATCGGTGCGGGCCCCGACTGCGACGGACAGGTGTTGGTGTTTCATGATCTCGTGGGGCTCAGTTATCTTCCCCCCGCCAAGTTTGTACGCAGCTACGCCAACCTTCGCGAAACGCTTCATCAGGCTTTGGTTAATTTTCGCGTCGAGGTTGGGGAGGGCAGCTACCCCGGCGACCAGGAGTCGTATCACTGGACCACCGCGATGCGACAGGAGTTTGAAAAGGAAACAACCCGCTCGGCCTGAACTGCTTACCCTTCGGAGCGTGGGCCCGCCGCCCGGCCCACACCCCTTCATCGCACTGGGCGGCAATCGCCGACGGGGACTTTACTGAACCCGACAAAAATGAACACGCGGCTGATCACCTCGGTTCCGGAATTACAAAGCTACCTGCGCGAGCTGCGCGTGCGCGGCAGGTCCCTGGCCCTGGTACCAACGATGGGGGGATTGCACGAAGGTCACCAGAGCCTGATTCGCCGGGCCAAGCAGCAATGCGACGCCGTAGTGGTTTCCGTGTTTGTCAATCCCATGCAATTCGGCTCAAGCGAGGATCTGGCCAATTACCCGCGTAACCTCCAGAAAGATGCCCATACTCTTCGCGATCTCAACGTGGAGGTGATTTTCGCTCCGAATCAGGAGGATATATACCCGGCGGGATTCGACACTTTTGTCGAGCCGGGCAAGCTCGCCGCGCCCCTGGAAGGCTCCTCCCGGCCCGGCCATTTCCGCGGAGTCACCACCATCGTGCTGAAATTGTTCAACCTGGTGCAACCTGACGTGGCCTATTTTGGGCAGAAGGACTTTCAGCAGGTGCAAGTCATTCGCCGGCTGGTGGAAGACCTCAACCTCAGCGTGCGGTTGGTGATTTGCCCCATCGTGCGTGAGGCAGACGGTCTGGCCATGAGTTCGCGCAATGCCCTGCTGAGCCGCGAAGCGCGCAAAGCCGCCACCGTCCTGCACCGTTGCCTCCGTGGCGGGGAGACGCTCGTGCAGGCAGGGGAAGTCCGTGCCCGGAATTTGCTGAAAGCCATGCAGGAGGTGGTGAAGAAAGAACCCCTGGTGGCGCTGGATTACCTGGCGCTGGCCAACCCTTTGCAACTCGAGCCGGTGGAGCGCGTGTCCGCAGGCACAGTGGCCCTCATCGCGGCGCGCGTGGGCTCCGTGCGGCTGATTGACAACCTCATTTTTGGCCCGCCCGGAGCGAGCCCGGATCTTCTGCTGCAATTGGCCTTTTCCGCGCGCCAGGTTATCGACTCCGGCGCGCGAATCCCCGGACTGGAAACCGAAGCCCTCTGCGGGCGAATTGCCGCCTGCCGCGATTGCGCCGCGATTTCCTCCGTATTGATTCCTCCCCGTGAATTCATGGCCAAATACCTAAAGCGTGATTGCCCTGACTTGAACGACGTGCGCGTGGTCGTGGTCGGGCGCGATGCACCCATGAACCCCGACAGGTATCTCTACAAGCATCCTGACCGCCCCAGTAGTTTCGCCACGGCGCTTTATACCTTGTTGGGGGTGGAGGACTTCCAGGACTTCAAGAAGGCGTTTGTGCTAACCGACGCCATGCGCTGCCATGTGCTATCCGATCACATCCCGGAAAAGGCCCTCAGCTATTGCGCGCGGCATTTGCGTGAGGAGTTGAAACAGTTCCCCAACCTGCAAACGTTGGTGATTTTAGGGGAGGATGCCTACCTGCAATTGCAGAGGGACATCCTGGAGCGCCACGCGGATGAGATCAAACCCTTTGAGGAGATGCTGAAGGCGGAAGGATGGGCTCAGGAGGACGTCTCGTTCCCCCACGTGAAGACCGGAACCCTCCACGTCATCTACGGCTACCACCCCGCGATTGGCTATAAACACAGCCCACCACTAACGCCGGCGCTTCCGCCGCTTTCCCCCTAGTGGACCGGCGGATCCGCTCAGGATTTCAGCACATCGAGGATTTCCCGGGCGTGGCCTTCCACTTTCACCTTGGGAAATATGTTCCGAATCTTCCCTGCCGGATTAATGATGTAGGTGGTGCGCACAATACCCATCGACTTCTGGCCGTAAAGGTTCTTCTCCTGCCATACACCGTAAGCTTCCAGCATGGTGTGTGATGTGTCGCCCGCCAGGGGAAAGTTGAGTTTGTACTTATCACGAAACTTTTGTAACTGTTCCACGGGATCCCGGCTTACCCCCAGAACCTTGGCACCGAGTTTGTCCAGTTCTTTCTTGGCATCACGGAACTGGTTCGCCTCGCTCGTGCAACCGGGGGTGTCCGCTTTGGGGAAAAAAAAGAGGACAAGAGTCTTGCCCAGGAAAGCGTCCAGCGAAATCTTACCCCCGGAATCGGCGGGCAGTGAAAAGCCCGGCGCTTGGTCTCCAGCTTTGAGCATGAGTAATACCTCCCAGGTGTCAGGTGTCAGGTTTCAGGTGTCAGGCTCTCGGGCCTGCCACGTGGCACCTGGCACCTCATTTTGACTCCAATTTTTCCTTCAACACCTTTTGCACCAATTGGGGATTGGCCTGGCCCCTCGTCTCTTTCATCACTTGGCCGACTAACCAGCCCAGCGTGGCCGTCTTACCGCTACGATATTGCTCCACTTGCGTGGAAGACCTGGCCATAACCTGCTGCGTCACAGCGGCGATCTGGACTTCGTCATTGATTTGCGCCAGGCCTTTTTCGCTCACCAATGCGCCGGCGGTCTTCCCCGTGGAAAACATTTNNACTCCGTAATTTCGCGATTCGCTTCTTTGAGCAGATAGAGCAGTTCACTCAGCACCCAGTTGGCGGCAAGCTTGGGTTCGCCACTTTCCTTGACAGCCTCTTCGAAATAATCCGCCAGGGATTTCGACAGGGTCATTTGGCCGGCATCGTACTCCGGCAGCGCATACTCACGGATAAAGCGCTGGCGG
>PLWR01000096.1 GCA_003165615.1 Acidobacteriota bacterium
CGTCTCCAGCCCGCTGAAGCGCGCCTTGCAGACCGCGCAGTTTGTGGGCACCGAGCTGGGCTACGACGGCAAAGTGGAGATTAGTCCCGCCCTGGCGCTGGACGCGGATTACGCCGGCTTCCAGAAGTTGCTGGCGAAATATTCCCACCGCGAGGGCGTGCTGGTGGTCGGCCACAACCCCAATGTCTTCCAGTTCCTGAGCCGTCTCATCTCCGGCAACGGCGGCGCCGCCATCCGCATGAGAAAAGGCTCCGTGGCCCGCATCGATCTCGATCGCCATCCGCCCCTGTTGCAGTGGCTCATCGACCCGCGCACCGCCCGCTCCATCTACGCCAGCGTGCAAAAAAGCTCGCGCGCCAAGAGTTCGCGGAAGTAAGCCGTGAGACTGCGATAACTCACTCCTTGTCCGCAGCCGCGCCGTCAAAAGGCATAACTTGCCGCAATAAGCTCAGATTTTTTACTCCTGATATCGCCGGGATACAGTAATAACTCGCGCCAAGGCTATTTATCCGGCTGCTTTGCGCCTTCCTTGGCTCCATGTGCCGCGCCCGTCGTCGTGTCCTTGGTCTTATGCCAGGCCTTCACTGTGCCGTGCTTTGTCTTGTCGTAGGCCTTCGTCGTCCCGTGTTTCACGTCGTGTTCCGTATCCTTGGCCGCGTCTTTCGTATCGTGCCCCACAGCCTTCATATCCTGTTTTGCCCCGTTGTCCTGGCTCGGGGCGGACTGTTGACTCCATCCAGGAGCCGGTGCGCACACCAGAACGGCTCCCAGCAAATACGCCGAAAACTGCCACTTTATTCTCATAATCAGGAAGATTACCCTTTCGCCCGCCAAGTTGGCTATCACAATTATTCGCCTGGCGCCCCACCCTCGCCGCCTTTTGCGAAAGGTAGGATCGTACGATTCCCAATCGTCCAACCGTCCATCTCGTAGGGAGCCAGTGATAAACGCCGGGTGCTCCAAGGTCTCGATTTTCAGACCTGGGAAATTACAGCACTCAAAAAACGCTCAAACGCAGCTAAAAACGCCCCCAATAGCTTCATTTTGCCTTGGTTTTTCAACTTTTTCTCCACCTATAATCCTGCCTTTAGCCTGATTTCCTCAACTTTTAACCCCACATTTTCAAGCCTTCTTCTTCATAGCCCTCATTACCCACCCTGCACATCCACAAAATCCGCTTTTCCCTCAACCTATAGGCACAGCGAAATGCAATGTATTGGTTCACTGAGCATCCAGTATTCCCTGGTCCCTATTCCCTATTCTCTAACCCCTATCCCCCGCTGTTATCCTTGATGCGACGGTCAAACCCGCAATGACAAACGATTCAACGACCCACACTCGCCCCCGGCAATCTCCCTCCACGCAGGCAACCTGGCTACTTTTTGCCACCATCTATCTCGCCGTGTATTTTGCCTCGCTTTTTTCGCCGCCGCTGATGGACGACGTGGACGCATCGCACGCCCAGGCGGCCCAGCACATCGTGGAGAGCGGCAACTGGATCACTTGCAAAATCAATGGGATACGCTATATCGAGAAGCCGCCGCTGCCTTACTGGCTGGTAGCCGTCTCCTATCGCGTCTTTGGCCAGAACACCTTTGCCACCCACCTGCCCAACGCGCTGGGCATGCTGGGGCTGGCCTGGCTGGCGTGGGCTTGGGCAAAGCGCGCCTGGGGACCACGCGCCGGACTCTATGCCGGGCTGGGCGTGCTCACCTCCTTTGGGCCGTTTCTCTTTACGCGCTTCATCATTCCCGAGGCTATCCTGAGCCTGTTTTTGCTCATCGCGCTCTACGGCCTGATTACCGGCCTGGAGTCGAGCCGGCCGGCGCGCATCTACTTTATGTGGGCAACGCTGGCGCTGGCTCTGCTGACCAAGGGACTGATTGCGCCGGTCTTTTTTGTGGGCGCGGCCGTTCCCTACCTGCTGCTGACTGGGCAATGGCGGCGCTGGCGAGAGTTGAAGCCGGTTACAGGGGTGCTCACGTTTCTGGCTATCGCCGCGCCCTGGCACATCCTGGTGGGGCTGGCCAATCCTGACCAGGGTCACGCGGTGGGCAATCATCCCACCTTCGGCAACGTGCACGGCTTCTGGTACTTCTACCTCGTCAATGAGCACTACCTGCGCTTCTTCGGCCTGCGCTACCCGCACGATTACAACAAGATGCCCGCTGCCTGGTATTGGCTGGGGCACCTCGTGTGGCTCTTCCCCTGGAGTTTGTTTCTGCCCGCGCTCGTGGCCGTGGCCTGGAAGACGCGGCGCCACTGGCTCAAGCACATTCGCCACGACGCCGGCACGACGGTGGACTTTTACCTCGAAAATACTGAGCACGAGAACGTGGCCACCTACGTTGCACGGCTCAAGTTCCGCGTGCGCTCGGCCTGGCTGCTGAGCCTGTTCTCAGTCTGGACGCTGTTCTTTTTCTCCCTCTCGACCAACCAGGAGTACTACACATTTCCGGTATGGCCGCCGCTGTTTATCCTCATTGCCGCGGTTGTGGCGGGGATTGAAGAGCAGCGCGGGCTGGCCGCAAGCGCGGACAGCGAACCGCGGAGCGCCAATCCGCTGCTCTCAACTGCCTGGCTCACCTGGACGCAGACGGTCTTTGCCGTGCTGGGCGTGGGGTTGGCCGCGATTCTGGGCTGGGGATTGTGGGAGTCGCGCAACCTGCCCTATGTGACCGATATCGGCACGCTGCTCGCGCATCGCGGGGTGGGAGACTATACCCTGTCGATGTCGCACTTCTTCGATCTGACCTTCGCCTCGTTTGCCGCGTTGCGGCTGCCTGCCGGGCTGGCTGCCCTCGCTCTGCTGATCGGGCCGATTGTGGGCTTGTTGCTGCGCCTCAAGGGCAAGCACATGGCCGCCACCGTGAGCATTGCGCTCACTTCGGCGGTATTTCTGATCGCCGCGCACATCGCCTTTGTACGCTTCAACCCCATGCTGGGGTCGAAGCCTCTGGCTGATGTCATTATGCAAAAAGGCTCGTCCGCCGACTCCTTCATCATCTTCGGCGAGCAATCGGACGCCTCCTCGGTGGTCTTCTATACCAACGACTTCTTTCATGGAAGGCCGGCCTACATGGTGCTTCCGCGCTGCGGCCAGCATGGCGAAGGCACGCCGCTGCTGTGGGGCTCATGCTATCCCGATGCGCCCAATATCTTTCTCAGCGAAGACGAGCTCTCGAAGCAGTGGGGCACAGGCGATCGCAAGTGGCTATTCGCCCAGGACGTGAACCAGCAAAAAGCCGAAAGCCTGCTCGCCGGACGGCTTTACCTTGTCAAACCCCTCGCCGATAAAGCTCTGTGGACCGACAGGCCATTGAATTGAGGAAAAGATGAAAACACGCAGATTGGGCGCCAACGGCCCCACCGTCTCGGCCATCGGGCTGGGATGCATGGGCATGTCGGAATTCTACGGCTTGCAGCCGGAAGAGGAGTCGGTGGAGACAATCCATCGCGCCCTCGACCTTGGCGTCAATTTCCTCGACACGGCTGACGTCTACGGCCGCGGCGCAAACGAGGAACTGGTTGGCTGCGCCCTTCAAGGGCGGCGCGATCAGGTGGTGCTGGCAACGAAATTCGGCAATATGCGCGACGCCGAGGGCCGCTTCACGGGAATCAATGGCCGCCCCGAGTACGTGCGCCAGGCATGCGAAGCCAGCCTGCGCCGGTTGCAGATCGAAACCATCGACCTGTATTACCAGCACCGGGTCGACCGCACCGTGCCCATCGAAGAGACCGTCGGCGCCATGGCGCGATTGGTGGAGGAGGGCAAGGTTCGCTTCCTGGGACTCTCCGAGGCTGCTCCCGCCACCCTTCGCCGCGCCCACCGCACGCATCCCATCAGCGCCTTGCAAACGGAGTACTCGCTTTGGACGCGTGATCCCGAGGAGCAGATCCTTCCCGCCTGCGAAGAGCTGGGAATCACCTTTGTGGCATACAGTCCGCTGGGCCGCGGCTTCCTGACCGGCCGTTTTAAGCGATTCGAAGATTTGGCGCCGGATGATTGGCGGCGCAATAGCCCGCGCTTTCAAGGAGAGAATTTCGAGCGTAACCTCGATCTGGTCCGGCGGGTGGAACAGATCGCCGCGAAAAAGGGCGCGAAGCCGTCACAACTCGCGCTGGCCTGGGTGCTCGCGCAGAGCAGCGGGATTGTCCCCATCCCTGGCACCGCCAGCCGTGCGCACCTGGAAGAGAACCTGGCGGCACTGGAACTTCCGCTGACCTTGCACGACCTGGCACAACTTAACGAGGCCGCACCCCAGGGCGCTGCCGCCGGCGAGCGTTACGTGGAAGCGGCAATGAAAGCTGTGAACGGCTGATGCGACGAATCCCCGCGCACGATTTTCAGAAAGTCGGATGCTTGTCGGGTTATGATACAAAAATCTCTTCGGCAAAATTCGAAATAGCTAAACAACTTTACGGCGGCATCCACGGTCGTTTCGTTGCGGTAAATTCTCAGGAGGGGCGGCGATGGCGGAATATGACTATGAAATGTTGTTGATCGGATCGGGACCGGCAGGGCAGCGGGCGGCGATCCAATCGGCAAAGCTCGACAAGCGTACCGCTCTCATCGAGCGCAAAGGCGTGCTGGGCGGCGTTTGCATCAATTCCGGAACCATTCCCAGCAAGACCCTGCGCGAGGCGGTCATATATCTTTCCGGTTATCGCTTGCGGAGCATTTACGGGGAGTCTTACACGGTCAAGCAAAACATTACCATGGAAGACCTTCTTTTCCGCACCGAGTACGTCATCCGCCACGAAATCGACGTCACGCGCCACCAGTTGCAGCGCAACGGCGTGGAGATGATCAATGCCGAAGCGTCTTTTGTGGACCCCCACACGCTGCACCTGAAAATGGTGGATCATGCCGGCGAGCGCAACGTGACCGCTGCCAACATCCTCATCGCCACGGGCACGGAAGCTACGCGTGATCCCAAGATTCCCTTCGACGGCCAGAACATTTTCGTCAGCGACGATATCCTGACTTTGAAAAAGTTGCCGCGCACGCTGGCGGTGATCGGCGCCGGCGTGGTGGGGTGCGAATACGCCAGCATCTTCTCCGCGCTGGGCGTCCGCGTAACTTTAATTGATCGTTCGCGCCGGCTTCTGCCTTTTGTCGATGCGGAAATAGTGGAGGCGCTTGATTACCACCTGCGCCAGAACCGCATGACCCTGCGATTCAACGAGGTGGGCAGCGGAATCGAGCTGGTCCAACACGAAGTGGACACGCGGGTAAAAATCCACCTGGCGAGCGGCAAGGAAATCGTCGCGGAAAAAGCGCTGTACAGCATTGGACGCACCGGCGCCACCGGCAAGCTGAATGTGGAAGCGGCAGGGCTTAAAGCGGATGATCGCGGCCGCTTGAAAGTGAATGAACACTACCAGACCGAAGTCCCTCATGTTTACGCCGCGGGCGACGTGATTGGCTTCCCCAGCCTGGCCTCCACCTCGCTCGAACAGGGCCGCCTGGCGGCGTGCCACGCCTTTGGCATTGAATCCAAAAGCACCCCCGAGCTCTTTCCCTACGGAATTTACACCATTCCGGAGATTTCCTACGTGGGCGAGAACGAGGAAGAGTTAACGGCAGCGAACGTCCCCTATGAGATGGGTAGGGCCAGCTATCGGGAAATCGCACGTGGCCAAATCATCGGCGACAACATCGGAATGCTGAAGATTCTCTTCCACCTCGAGACGCGGGAGATCCTCGGCGTACACATCATCGGCGAAACCGCCAGCGAACTGATCCACATCGGCCAGGCGGTAATGAGCTTAGGTGGAAAGATTGACTACTTCGTGAATACCGTCTTCAATTATCCCACCCTCGCCGAATGTTACAAAAATGCGGCATTCAACGGCGTAAACCGGCTGAATGGGTGATTGTATTTTGGATTTAGGATTGGCGATTTTGGATTGAAGCACAGACTGCGGAGCGCCCTATGGTTTCAGCCATGACGGCTTGCTTGTCCGACAAGCAGCGGAAAGGCCTGTTCAGCCGCGCACGCCGGCATGGAACCAGTTTATCCGCAGAGGTGCGTAAGGCCATTGAGCTTTAGCTGGAGTTCGCGCCCGAGTTCGAATGCGAAAGCCTGGACTTGCTCGCCAAGAAGGCAAAAGCTTCCATGGACCGGAGCATCGCCACGTTGGACGAAGCTATTGACTCCTGCCGGAAAGCCTCGGAGAAAATCGATGAGTCCGACCGTCATTTGCAGCAGCTTGAAAAACCCCCTCTTCTGTCACAGTGACCTGTCACAACTTGACCAGTGGTTGATAGAACATCTTCCCATCCCTGTTCATTCGTTATGGAAAAATGGGGTGAGTTCTGCGCTTGGCACAAAGCGCGATGCCTGACGGAGAATAGCGCGGCAGGTTCCTGTGTCAAGCTTGGGGATGGTCAGCGTCTCATTTTGACCATCTGGGCCGATGCGGCGCAGTTTAATATGGCTTCCGCGTTGGGACACGACCTCGAAGCCAAACTTCCGCAGGATGGCAACCACCTCCTGGCCGGAAAGGCGCTTAAGCCGTGGCAGGGTGAGCCTCCAATTCGAAGGTCACGAGAATACTCGGTGAGGGCGCCAATCCCAATGCTGCTAGATCTTCTCCCTCCAAGTGCAGTTCTACGGCCTCGCGCAGATTGCGCGTGACTTCATCGAGAGTTTGTCCCTGCGTCACCACCGGAATCTCCAGGCACTCCGCGACATAACCGGACTGGTCCCCCTGACGGATAGCCGCTTTGATCGTGCGCTGTAAGTTCATTTCACTTACCTCCATCACCACTTAATCGTACATTCACAGTCTCCGCCAGAGCTATTTTCGTTTCGAGTCCGGCCAGCGGATCGGCTGCTGGAAAAACTCCCAATGATCTTGCGTATTCATACATTGCATCGTTGATCGCGAATGCCTGTTGGGGCGTGAGGCGTTCTCGGAGAGGCCCCTGGGCTTCCCATGCTTCCCAGCAAGCGATGTCTTTGATCATCAAAGGAAGATTAGCAGACTCCTGGCGGGGCCTCAAGCACGGCTGGCAGGGCCATGCGGGAATCCGTTGCCATGGACGTAGGGGCGGTTCGCGAACCGCCCCTAATATCCCCATTCCTTCAGGACAGTCTTGGCGTCATCAAAAGTTAAATCTCGGTGGTTAAATAAACGCGGATCATCGCCATCATAGAAGACACTGAGTTGATTCAACGGAAAGCCCGACACGCTTTCGATTTCGTACGTGAGTACAATATCCTCGTTAAAGGTTCCATCCGCATTCGTAAATTTCTTAGGCCCCTGAAATCTCTCTTGCTCACCAATCCATCTATAACCGCCGTTGATTTTCCGAAAAGCGATGTTGCGTGATGTTTTCGAGTAGATGTGAAGCATTGCGTCGTACCTGCCGCCCCTGCTCCACTCCAAGCGAACATCTGCCGATTGCGGGAGCGGTGTGAAGCCGTGCGAGACCCTGTTAAATGAAGCGGCAGCCTTTAGAAGGGGTTGAATTCGCGGATCGTCCATCGAGAAGTGCTCCGGGAAAAACTCAACCTTCTCTGGAAAAGACCGGCAACTTGAAAATAACAGCAGGGCGATGATCAAGAGGCACTTCATAAGCTACTCATGGGGCGCAGCAAGCCTACAGTCACTTGTACGCCGGCAACCCGGTCACGCGCTCGCCGATGATCAGGGTGTGGATATTGTGCGTGCCCTCGTAGGTCAAGACGGATTCCAGGTTGCACATGTGGCGGAAGATGGGGTACTCGTCAGCGACGCCATTGGCGCCAAGGATGTCGCGGGCGGCGCGGGCCACGTCGAGCGCAATCTTTACGTTGTTGCGCTTCAGCATGGAGACGTGGGCAAAGTCCGCGCGCCCCCGGTCTTTCAGGCGGCCCACTTGAATGGCCAGCAACTGCGCCTTGGTGA
>PLWR01000022.1 GCA_003165615.1 Acidobacteriota bacterium
CCGGCGCCAACCGCCAGCGCAATCAAGCCATTATCGACGCGCTACAGCGGCTGGCTTCCGAGAAACGGGTCCGTCCTGCGCAGTTGGCGATTGCCTGGGTGCTGGCCAAGAGCAAGAGCATCGTGCCGGTGATTGGCGCACGCACGCGCGCGCAACTTTCAGAATCCTTGGACGCACTGCAGATAAGGTTGTCACCTGCCGAAATTGCCCATGTTGAGGGGGCAATTCCTGCCTCGGCCGTCGCTGGAACCCGCTACGACGAGCACCAAATGCGGATGCTGGACAGCGAGCGGTAGCTGATCGAGGACCATTACGGCAGAATCCGTTCTGCGACATATCCGTGCTTCGAGGCGATCGTGGCGGCCGTCGAGAAATCGATCAGCTCGCCAGCGTGTTTGAACATCCCCAACTCCAGCACGCCAGCGACTACCTTGAACGGCTTCAATCCGAGGAGTTTGGCTAGTTCTTTCACCTCGATGTAATCGGGCACGAAGACCCTCTTGCCCGGCTCGCCAGGCTCCAGCAAATCTCTCGCCGTCAGCCTAGGCGGCCTTGGCGGTGGCTGCGGCGGTCCGCCCGAAGAGGCCGGTTGCGTATCGGGGACTCTTTCAGGAGACGGGGTGAATTCATACCCGCTCACGATGAGTTAGGAGATCGACAACAACTCGACCTCGAGCTGTCGAACTTGGCGCCGTCGGTTAGCCAGCCGGTGTAATGGACGGTGACGGTGTCGCCCCGCTTGGGGGACGGCCCATCACCCGTAGTGATCTTTTCAACTTTCATGCTGAACAGGATGAGAACAAAAGTATGCAAGTGAAAGACCGTTCTTCATCCGTAATCGCTATCCGCGCCTCCGTGCTGCGAGCGCCTGCTTGCCCGCTGCGGATCGAAAAGGTTAAAATGGAAGGTCCTCGTGCGCCTGGTGGCCAACGGTATTTGCCACACCGACATTGACTTCTGTGACTCAGGCGCCGGTGGCCCGGTGGTGCTGGGTCACGAAGGCGCCCGCGTGGTTGAGCGAGTCGGCAAGAGGTTGAAAGGCGTGCGAGTCGGAGACCATGTCTGCACATTCATATTGCAAGATATGAATTGAACGTGCAGCTTTCTCAGTTTGGATGTATAGTGAAATTCGAACGGCAGGGGATCGAAGCCCCTCCAACCAACGCGGAATGTATGCTGGTAGAAGATGGACTTTGGCAAAGAAACAGCACCTCACTGTGTGGCCGCCGTCGGGTAAGCGGACGGCCTAGCCGCTTGCCGCAAAGCAGCTTGGAGGTTTTGTATCAATTTGTATCCGCCTTGGTGCTGTTTCGCGCTTTTGGGTGCGGAATAGGCGTCAAACACAAGTTCTATAACACCTCAAATACCAGATGGTTAACGAGATAAGAAAAAGTTTTGCCATGATTCGAATCCCTTCGCTCGCTCCATCTTGATTATCAAGGACTTACGAAAGCAAAGGTCGGAGTTACCACAAAAATGATCTTCAAGCGACTGAAGGCGCTGATTAACAAAATCGCTGGTGAGCAAGCAGCCCAGGCGGGGAAGAAGGCTCCCGATACAAGCGAGACAGACAAGAGTTGGATCGTGAGCAAAATGGACGAAATTGCTCCTGGAATCCCGCCTGGAGTTGTTCGAGCTTTTTCGGGAACCATTGGTTTAGATGAATACCTGAGATTGGATGATTTTGCTCTGAACGAGTTTTTCAAGGCGTGTGCAGGTTCTCGGGATAAGCACCTCCAGGAATTGGGATATGGACTGATTAATCGGCGCTTATACAAGGGGATAGACCTCACCGAAATTGGCCCAGGTTTGGGGGAATTTGCCGTCAAAGCCACTGATCGCCTGAAAGCAAAAGGCGCTGATACTGATTATGAATTTGGAACCGACACCCCCGCTGATACCCCCTACAAACCCTACGATCCCGACCAAGAAAAACCTGCCGCACAGATTTATGTTGAAAGCGGGACCGGCAAAATAGTAGAGATAGGCACGATTTCCGAACCTGTCAGGACATTGCAAAAGAAATACCATTTGGTGCGGTATTATTTTCCTGAGCGCTATCGCGATGAGATTCAGGCGATTGCCGCACCATTAATGAAAAAATGAAGACTGAGAAATTCCGATACCTGGCCGGGGTGATCGCGGCTCATGCGGGGGGGAAGGTCGTAGGGCGCACCCGCTTACAGAAGACGATCAAACTACTGCAACGAGTCGGCTTGCCGACCGATTATGATTATGTGCTCTTTTTCTACGGTCCCTACAGCGAAGGGCTGAAGTCGGATTTAGGGTTGCTGGAGGTCTTGGAGTTGGTTCAAGAGGAGGAGCATCCCTCCACTCACGGGACTCCATATTTTACGATAAGCGCCAGACCCGAGGCTACATTGCCTGAGCTGAAACCCTTTTTGCCGCACATTGCGTTGATGGAGAAGACCGACCCTGTGGCGCTCGAACTAGCGGCGACCTACGACACCTTTCGTGAATTGGGTTCAGACCACGAAGAGGCAATGGTTAGACTGCGCCGGAAGAAGCAGGAGAAATGCACTCCTGAAAACGTTCGGGGGGCCTTGGGTTTGCTTGGAAACCTTGGACTGCCCAACAACTGAATCACTGGTTCATCCCGGCTCTGATCTGTGCCCCACCGTTCATCAGCGGTGGGGCTTTTCGTTTACAATCTGCTGCTGCGTTTTATATCAAGAGTCGGTAGTCTTCCTCGGCATCGTTATACTTGATGCGATTGTGCAGTCCATCGCCCGTGCGGGTGAATACAACCGAGACGACCAAGTTGCGCCTGCGGTCATACTGTGGCCCGACAAGGAGCGCCAGTGGGAGCCGCTGCTGCCGCTGCTGCGTGAGCGCCTGGCGCACCTGCTCACGCTGGGCACGTATGACGTGGGAACGAGGACCGGACCTGCCGTATGGCTCAGGTGCATGATTGCCCGCAGCCTGCCGGAGGCCAAGTGGACGGAGAAAGACATCCCGGTCATTTACCTTCCCGGCGTCAGCCGCCAGGAACTTCGTGCGGTAGCGGAATGCCCGGCACCGCTGATGCCCCTCGCTGAACTGCAATACCGGGGCGCGTTCTGGTCGCAGGTGAACCACAAGGACTGGACCGTGCTCGCGTTCCTGCAATGTAACCGTCCGGCGGCGCCGTCTT
>PLWR01000291.1:0-6817 GCA_003165615.1 Acidobacteriota bacterium
TGCGTTTCATCGAGTTCATGCCGCTTGATGCTGACCATGCCTGGAGACGCGAGTTGGTGGTTACGGCAAAGGAAATTGTTGACGCCATCCAACCCGTGTTTCCGCTCGAGGAGATCCCCCGCAACTCGCCCAGTGAAACAGCGCTGCGTTATCGTTTCTCGGATGGCCAGGGGGAACTCGGCATCATCGCGCCGGTTTNNGACGTGCGCCACCTGGTTCGCAATGGCTCGACCGACCACGGCATCGCCAGGTTTATGGAAAAAGTCGTGCATCAGAAGGAACCCGGCCACCGCATCAACGAGCCGGATTTCGTTCAACCTTCGCGCACCATGGTTTACATTGGGGGATGAAGGGGGGAAATTCTGAATTCTGAATGCTGAATTCTGAATTATGAATTATAAATCCCGGGCACGCATTAAAGGTTCTCCCGGATTGTTGGAATGCGCCCGGAGTTTGATTTGATTCATTCAGAATTCAGAATTCAGAATTTCCGCAGGCGTATCCCGATTCCCGTTCTTAGGCTAGAATAGCAGCAGGGCGATTATGGCACTGGCAACAATCGATATGCTGCTTGCGAACTACGCTGACCTTTCTGCGCAGGAGCTTGACGGGCGCATTGCGCGGGCCAAGGGCGAACTCGGCTCGCGGCTGGTAATTCTGGGGCATCATTATCAACGTGATGAGGTGGTGAAGTTCGCCGACTACCGCGGTGATTCGTTGCGACTTTCGCAGCTCGCCGCCCGCCGCCCCGAAGCGGAGTACATCGTTTTCTGCGGCGTACACTTCATGGCGGAGAGCGCCGACATTCTGAGCGGCGATGACCAGACGGTGATTCTTCCTGACCTGCACGCCGGCTGTTCCATGGCTGACATGGCGAACCTTGAGCAAGTTGAGGTTTGCTGGGAAGCGCTCACGGCGGCGAACAGCGGCAGGGTCGTACCCGTCACCTACATCAACTCCACCGCGGCCATCAAGGCTTTTGTGGGCAGGAACGGCGGCGCTGTCTGCACCTCTTCCAACGCCCGCAAAGTCATGGAGTGGGCGCTTGCCCGGGGTGAAAAGGCATTGTTCCTGCCTGATGAACACCTGGGCCGCAACACCGGCTACGGATTGGGAATTCCCCTCGAAAAGATGGTGGTATGGAATCCGCATGAGGAAAATGGAGGGATCACTGACGATCAAATTCGCGATGCGCGGATCTATTTGTGGAAAGGCCACTGCTCCGTTCACATGCGTTTTCGCACCGAACACGTGGAGCGCGTGCGCCGGAGCCACCCCGGCATTCGGGTGATCGCGCACCCGGAATGCTCATGGGAAGTCTGCCAGGCGGCGGATGAAGTGGGCTCGACGGAATACATTATGAAGCGTATCGTGGAAACTCCCGCGGGAAGCGCGTGGGCCGTGGGCACAGAAATTCACATGATTCGCCGCCTGGCACATGAGCACCCTGACCAGCTTGTCGTTTCGCTCGACGATTGCGTTTGCATGTGCAGCACCATGTTTCGGATCTCGCCCCAGCATCTTTGCTGGACGCTTGAAAGTTTGTGCTCCGGCCAGGTGGTGAACCGCATCAGCGTTGATCCCGAGACTAAACGCTGGGCGCTGGTTGCCCTGAATCGGATGTTGGAGATCAAGTAGCTGACAGCTTACAGCCGACAGTAAACGTCAACTGCCGGCTGTGGGTTGTGGGTAGCAAATGTCGAACCGTGCGGGGAAAGAGACAGCTTACGGTTTCTAGCGGCTGTCGGCTGTAAGCTGTGGGCTCAATATGGCAGACAAATATTTTGATCGCCGAGAAGCGGAAGAACTTCTCATCACCATCGCGCCCTGGCTTGAGGAGGCGCGGGGCGAGAAGCAGAAAATTGAGGCCTTCAAGAACGAATTGGCGCAGGTGGCCTCACGCATTATGGTGTTGGGCGGCACCTCTCCTCCCCTCGCGGATTTGTTGCGGAAAAAAACCGAGCACGACGAGGCAGCCGAGCACTTGGTGGAGATTATCGACCGCATTCAGGAAGCCGGCGTCCTGGTGAAGGATCTCGACGTCGGCTTGGTGGATTTCCCCAGTCTGCTCGAAGGGGAAGAGATTTACCTGTGTTGGAAACTGGGTGAAGAACACATCGCCTACTGGCACGGCATCGACGAGGGATTCACTGGCCGCAAGCCCATCGACAAACCCGAAACCGGGCGCACACCGCCACAAGGTCCCCGGTTGCAATAGAACACCGCGGCAAGGTGGGTTACGAATTCCTGTGACCACGTGCCGCCGCGATGGCCGGAAAGAGGATTGGGATATCCGGTCCTTCGAAGCGGAGAGGTTTGTTTTCAATGGGCCTGAACTTTGCAGAAGGCGAGAATTTCAATGAGTTCTGAGAACCCCGGCAACGAACTGGCGAAGGCTGCGAGCGCCTATCTGCGTTCCGCCGCGCATCAACCGGTGCTTTGGCGTGAATGGAATGCCGACGCCTTTGCGCAGGCGCAAGCACAGGACAAGCCCATCCTGCTCGACATCGGCGCCGTGTGGTGCCACTGGTGCCACGTCATGGANNGCGCGCATCATCAATGAGTCGTTCATCCCTGTAAAAGTCGATCGCGACGAGCGCCCCGACATTGACGCCCGCTACCAGGTGGCGGTGAGCGCCTTGACCGGCCAGGGAGGATGGCCGCTCACGGCTTTTCTAACTCCTGACGGCAAGCCGTTCTTTGGAGGCACTTACTTCCCGCCCGACGACCGCGGCGGCCGCCCGGGCATGACGCGCTTGCTGGAAGCCATCGCGCACAATTATCGCACGCAACGCCGCCAGATTCTCGACAGCGCCGCGAAGATTGCCGAGGCTCTCCGCGAGGTGGAACACTTCAAGGAAGGCGGGGAGGCGGCCGACGAAAAGGTTGTGAAGGCGATCGTGGAAAGCATCAGCGGCATGTTCGATTCGCAGAATGGTGGCTTCGGCGGCGCCCCCAAGTTTCCCCACCCCACCGCAATCGATCTCCTCCTCGAGGTCTATCTCGAGACACGCCAGGACTGGCCGCTGAATATGGTTACCAACATCCTTGAACATATGGGGCGGGGCGGTGTGTATGACCAGATCGGCGGCGGCTTTCACCGCTACTCGGTGGATGAGCGATGGATTGTGCCCCACTTCGAGAAAATGTCTTACGACAACGCCGGCCTCCTGGAAAATTACCTGCGCGCCTTCCAACTAACCGGCAACAAGTTCTTTTGCGAAATTGCTTTGGGTATTATTGGTTTTCTTGAGAAAGTGCTGTCGCATCCGGAGGCCGGTTTTTACGCCAGCCAGGACGCGGACATCANNAAAACGTGCTGTTCATTGACCAGCCCCTTGATGCCATTGCCGCGCGCCTGAAACTTGACGAAGCCAATGTTGCGAAACTCCTGGCCAGCGCCCGGCGCAAGATGGCCGAAGCTCGCGCCCGGCGGCAGACGCCCTTCATCGATAAGTCGATCTATACGAACTGGAATGGAATGCTGATTTCCGCCCTGTTGGAGGCGTACCGGGTTCTTGGGTTAAGGGGCGAGCGCGACCGTGCTCTGGCCACTCTCGACCTGTTGGTGAACAAAGCTTACGACCGCGAAAAAGGCATGTACCACACTCTGGTGGATGGCGCGCCGCGCATCGAGGGCTTGCTGGAAGACCAGGTGTTCATCATAGCCGCGCTTCTGGATGCGTACGAGATTACTGGAACACGCCTCTACTTCGACCGGGCGCTGGAGCTGATGGAAATTACTATTCGGCGCTTTTGGGATGAGAAAGAGGGAGGATTCTTCGACACCGCCCGGGACCTGGACGACCGCCACGGCAGCCTTACCACTCAGCGCAAGCCCTTCCAGGATTCACCCACGGCGGCGCCGAATGCGGTGGCCGCGATTGTCCTCGATCGCCTGGACGTGCTGGCGGATCGCGAAGATTTTGGCGAAAAGGCGGAAGCCACTCTAGGGCTTTTTGCGGCCAAGGCGGGCCAGTACGGGCTGTTTGCGGCCACCTACGGCCTGGCGCTGGTTCATCACCTGCGTGCGCCGGTGGACGTGGTGGTGGTGGGACGCGCCGACGATGACCGCACCATTAATCTTCTCCGCGCCGCATACGAAACGCCACGCGCCGGCAAACGCGTCTTCGCCTTCGAGCCCGACATCGTTAAGGCCCGCGACCTGCCCGCTGGCCTCATTGCCACATTGCCAGCGCTGCCCTTCGATGGGGTTCCCGTGGCCCTGGTCTGCGAAGGCTCAGCCTGCCACCCGCCAGTGCAAGCCCCCGAGGCCCTCCGCAAGTTGCTCGCCCCCAACCCCGCCTGACGCGACGGATAGCAGATTCGGAACCTTGCGGTGAATATCCCGCTCATTCGACGCAATTTGTGCGTAGAATGTCGTTGACCCCTGCGTAGAATAAAAGCATAGTGCAGACCTGTTCGAGGGGTCGGCGCAACCCATACTCGATCAGTAGGCAATAAGCAGTAGGCAGTAGGCAGAAATCTGAACGCTGACTGCTGAGGGTGTTCGCTTCCCCGGCAGGCTTTCCCGCGAGGAAGGGCAGCGAGGTATCAATGTCGGCAGTCAAGAAACCAGGAATGACAGGAATGAAGCTGGCGGTGCTGATGGCTCCCCAGGAAGAAAATGCCATGCTCATGCGATAGACGGAAGATTCCAGCTTGCGCCAATTGTGGCGGCTCAGCAAGGTGGAGGTCAGGGGCCGGAACGGGGCGTTGACCTATAAGAAAGATGTTAAATTTGAAGGTTTTCAATGACCCGATGGCCAGATGACTCGATGAACCGATCTTCCAATGACCCGATGAGCCGATCCATGGGGGATTTGATTTGACAATCAGAGGTCACTTTTCTATGCTGAAATGCTTCGGCTCAATTACTCAGGACTCACGGCAAACCCTGTAAGTTCCGCCCTGGTTTTCCCGGAGCCGTCTAAAATCCAAAAAAGGATAATGATCATGCCTGGCATCATTAAAGAGCGTCTCTTCACTCCCGGCCCCACTCCGCTGCTGATGGATGCGCAAGTGCGCACGCTGGCGGCGGGCAATGTTCACCATCGCACGGAAGCGTTTCGCAAGATCATGACGGAAACGCTCGCCTTGCTGAAGTATTACTACGATACCCAGAACGATGTGCTGATTTTCGCAAGTTCCGGCACCGGCGCCATGGAGGGCTCCGTGTCCAACCTGGTTTCGCCCGGCGAGCGCATGCTGGTGGGCACGGCCGGGAAATTCGGCGAGCGCTGGTTGGGGCTGGCACAGGCGTATGGCATCGAAGCGGTGAAGGTGGAGTCTCCCTACGGCCAGCCGGTGAACATTGAGGCGATCAAGCAGAAGCTGGTGAACGACGGGCCGTTCCGCGCCGTGTACATCCAGGCTACGGAAACCTCGACGGCCGTGATGAACGATGTGCGCGCGCTCGGCGAGGCTGTGAAGAATTACCCGGAGACCGCTCTGGTCGTCGATGCCATCACCGGGCTCGGCACCTCCGACTTGCGCATCGAGGAGTGGGGGCTCGACATCGTGATTGGCGGTTCGCAAAAAGCCGTGATGATTCCGCCCGGCCTGGCCTTTGCCAGCATCAGCGAAAAAGCCTGGGGACTGATTGCCAAGTCCAAGCTGCCGCGCTTCTATTTCGACTTTGCCAAGGAACGCAAGAACCAGGCGAAAGGCGAGACCGCTTACACTCCCGCCACTACGCTCGTCATCGGCCTTCATGCCGCGCTTGAATACATCAAGAAGCTAGGACGCGAAAACCTGATCGCCAATGCCGCGCTGCTGGCGGAAGCCTCGCGCGCCGGCGCCCAGGCGCTGGGGCTGAAGCTCTTTGCTGAATCTTCGCCCGCCAATGCCGCCACGGCGGTCTGTGCGCCGGCGGGTTTGGATTCCGGCGCCATCGTCAAAGAACTGCGCACCCGCTTCGGAGCCATTATTGCCAACGGCCAGGGCAGCATGAAGGGCCAGATTTTCCGCCTGGCGCACCTGGGTTATTACGATATCGCGGATCTGTTCGCCGTTTTCGCCGCGCTGGAAATCGCCCTGCTGAAGCTGGGTCACAAGGTCGAACTCGGTTCCGGCGTGCGGGCTGTGCAGGAAGTTTACCTTTCCCACGCGGGGTGACGGAAATTTGTCAGAGCGCGGGGCATTACAAGTTGCGGAAAAATGCCTCAACGCTGTCATCCTGAGCGGAGCGAAGGACCCCGGCAGTTCGCTGGGGTTGGTGAGCGAAGTAAACTACCGGGGTTCTTCGCCCAAAGAGCGGGCTCAGAATGACAGCTTGGGCGGGATTTCCGCAGCATATTTAGCGCCGGTATTCAATATGCGGGATTTTTCAGCGCCGGGCAGGTTTTCTCTGTGTTCTCCGTGGCCGGAAAAGACGAAACGCAGAGGTCACTGAGGTGCTCCGTGAACTCTGTGTTAAATCCTTAAGGACACGGAGGGTTCGATTTTGGTTGCGGCCCCGCCGCGCGTTGTAAAAGCCTGAGGAACAAGGAGCGGGTCAAGTAGTGGTCGTACAACTGACCACCGACAATTGACTACTGACAACTACCTATGAAAATTCTGGTTGCTGACAGCGTTTCAGAACGGGCCGTGGAAATATTGCGCGAGCAGGAATCCTGGGATGTGGTCTTCCTGCCGAAGAAGACGGGGGCCAATGTTGCCGAAGAAATTCAAGACGCCGACGCACTGATCGTGCGCAGCGCCACCAAAGTTACCTCGCAACTGCTGGCCAAGGCAGAGCGCCTGCGGGTGATCGGCCGCGCCGGCACGGGCGTTGATAATGTGGACCTTGATGCCGCCACGCAGAAAGGCGTGGTGG
>PLWR01000291.1:6908-7028 GCA_003165615.1 Acidobacteriota bacterium
CCCTATGTTTCCTCCCTGCTGGCCGGAGAGTTGGACGTGAAGCTGGGCTCCATCGAGGACGTTTTCAAGTCGGCGGACTTCATCAGTTTGCACTGCTCCGCCACGCCCGAGACTCGCCAC
>PLWR01000618.1 GCA_003165615.1 Acidobacteriota bacterium
AGTGGACACTCGTCACAAAACAGAATCAAAGACGTTGCTCGATTCACCAGAACTTCAAGCCATCAGAACCCTCGATGGCGACGTTCGGCGCTTTCTTTACGATACGTGCCTGCCGTTCGAGGTGGGCATTCATCTTTTGCCGCTGGGGCTGCTGGAAACGGTGGATGAAAAGCTGAACGAGTTCAGGGAGAAGCGCAGGGTGCTAGTCGAGGTGTTCCTCTTCGCCTACCCCCGCCTGTGCCAGGAGGCCGCCGGGCGACTGCGAACGCTCCATAACCCCGCTGACTATCCCCCGGTGGAGGAAGTGCGTTCCCGCTTCACCTTCGCTTGGCAATGCGTCAGCTATGGCGTGCCGGAGCAGCTTCGGGAGATTTCCGCCCGTATGTTCCAGACCGAGCGGGACAAAGCAGTCCAGGCCATGTCGCAAGCTTTCGATAAGTGTCTCCCTCCGTATTCGCAGAGATTGTCTCATTCCTTTAGTAGCTCCCACCGATAACCAGGGCGAGTCAATATGAATCGGCCCTTGACGCCCTTCTTGCCCGCATCGCTTTGTACAGGTTGTCCCGAATCGGGACAGAGCCGCTTTGAACCTGAGTTGGGATTTCCCTCGGCACACACCCGTAATCCCGGCAGTTTGAATGGGTTAACTCTAATAACGATTGCATCGGAACATGGAACTCACATTGCCCAGTGTATGGGTGGCGAGTTTGGTGCGACCCCTGGATTACGTTCACCGATTGGTTAGGCGGACTATCGGGAACACTATTGATTCAGAAACGGTGGAACCCAGAACCTCATTCTGCCGAGGATTCGGTCGAGAACGAATGTTCATGGGTCCCCCGTGGCAAAACCCAGCGCCATGTCAAGGTGCCGATAGCAATTAAAGAGGAGTTTTCTTATGCGATCAATCCAGTGGCTGGGCCTTTCTTTGACCGGAGTATTACTTCTCCTTTGCGGGTGTGGTGGCGGCTCCAGCCCTAGTCCTGCCGTTCAGCCGCCCTCTGCCCTCATCTACACAACCAGCACGGCAGTCTATACCAAAGGGGTGGCGATCCCGGCGAACAGTCCCACCAGCAGCGGCGGAGCGGTGACTTGGTACAGCGTGAGCCCGGCCCTCCCGACGGGCCTGAGCCTGAGCGCCAGCACGGGTGTCATCACTGGAACACCTGGCGTCGTGACCGCCACGGCCAACTACACGGTAACCGCCTCCAACTCAGCCGGCAGCACCACGGCGAGCCTGACCATCACGGTGAACGATCAGCCTCCCTCGGGACTCAGCTACACGAACGGCACGGTGGTCTACGCCATACGGGTGCCGATCCCGCCGAACAGCCCCACCAGCAGCGGCGGTGCGGTGACCTCGTACAGTGTGAGCCCGGCTCTTCCCGCGAGGCTGAGCCTGAGCGCCAGCACGGGGGTCATCAGCGGGACCCCCGCGACCGCCACCGCCACGGCCAGCTACACGGTGACGGCTTCCAACACGGGCGGCAGCACCACGGCGACCCTGACCATTACGACGGCTAAAATTGTGCCCACAGAACCGGCGATGGATTGCGCCAACATCTATCAACTCGATCTTCCAAATACTCAGATCAACAAAGCGGAATTAGTTAGCGCTAACTCCACTCCTTTTCCAAGTCCTTATTCAGGTTGGGGGGATTTACCTGAGCACTGTTGGGTTCAGGGAATTGTGAATCCCCGCATTGGAGTCCCGGCGCCGGCAATGGATGAGTATGGCAATCCGACTCCGGCAACGGCGTCAGATCCAAATTACGGCATTTCATTTGAACTCAGAATGCCTACCACGACTTGGAACGGCGATTTCTATTTCACGGGAGGCAGCGGGGTTGACGGCGTGCTAAATGCGGCGGTTGGCGCCACGCTGGGTGGGGGTACGGCTTTCCCGCCGGCTCTCTATCGCGGGTTCGCTGTTATCACCCAAAACTCAGGCCATACCTCCGATCAGAATACCGGGTTTGGATATGATCCGCAGGCGAGGTACGACTACGGTTATCAGCAGACAGGAAGCCTGACTCCGGTGGCGAAGTCCATCTTGACGTCGTTTTACGGCATTAGCCCCGTCTACTCGTATTTTTGTGGTTGTTCCAACGGAGGGCGGGAGGCAATGATGGCCAGCCAGCGCTGGGGTGACATGTTCGATGGAATCGTCGCTGGGGACCCCGGCTTCCGTGTTCCTCACACTGCCATTGCTGAAGCTTGGAATGACCAGCAATTTGCTCAAGCCGCCCTGGCCATAGGAACCACCAACGATCCCAATGGGAATCCCAGCCTCCCCCCGGCCGCAAGCACCTCGGACTTGGCCCTGGTGGGGCAATTCGTGCTTCAGGCCTGCGATTCACTTGATGGACTGCAAGATAAGATGATTTTCAATACCGCGGCCTGCCGGCAAGCGTTTAACCCCGCCAGCCTTAGCCAGCTTGAGTGTTCGGGGGCGAAAACCCCGACCTGCTTGCTTCCTGCCCAGATCGCGGCAATTCAGAATGTGTTCGCGGGGCCCGTGGATTCTCAGGGGAATGCGCTCTACTCGAATTTGTCGTACGATGTGGGAATCAGCGATCCTAAATGGACAATGTGGACGCTTGGCGTTAACCCTCCCACTGCCTATATCCCCGTTGGGTATCCGCAGCCTGTGTATGTTGCTATTCCCTATCCGCCAACTCCGGCCGGAAACATAACTCTTGGCGCCCAGTTGGCCATGTATCTGCTGTCATCTCCGCCGGATCCTTCTCTAAATGTGTTCACTGAGTCGATGGACGATCTGAGTAACAGCCTGAACGCCACAAATTCAACGTTTACACAGTCTGCCGTGTCCTATCTGGAAGCAACGTCGACGAATTTGGATACCTTCACGGGCCGCGGCGGAAAGATCATCTTCTTCCACGGGGAGAGCGATCCTGTGTTCTCGATGTATGACACGGTGAATTACTACGAGAACCTGTCGTCCAAATACGGGACAGCCACGGGAAGTTTCGCCATGCTCTTTTTGGTTCCCGGAATGAACCACTGCTCGGGCGGGAGTTATGCGCTCGATAGCTTTGATTCTCTTACTGAGATTGTTAATTGGGTGGAACAGGGCACGGCCCCCGATTCCATCATTGTCGGCAATTCATTTAATCAGACGTCGAACCCCCTTTCCGGAAGCGCGCTGCCACCAGGCAGGACCCGCCCCCTGTGTCCTTATCCGCAATATGCTCACTACACAGGTACAGGGAATAGTGAAAGCGCTGCGAATTTCGTGTGTGTAGCACCTAACTCGGAGAATGTGTTGGCCCCCCAAGTCAAGGCCGTATTTCCCCGGCAATAAGTTAATGTCGGTGATGGCTGATTGTCTCTGATCATCGCCCTTCTCCGCAGTGGAGATGGGCGTTTCGGGGAAGGAGGCTGGCGTTTGAAGCCCTGTCCCCTATCACGGCCTTTCTCCGGCTATGCGTTTGAGACCAACGGAAGAACCCCCGAGCGCAGCCACTTCGCCGTCGGACTGCTGGAAAGGTGAGCCCTTGTGCAACTTCCGTGGTGTGACGCGGAAGTCCCTCTCTCTTGAGGGGGTTACTGACGGAGGAAGCACTCACTCGAAGTCTGTGCGTTTCCTGGCCCTGCATCCCGGGGAGCCGCAATAAACCGTTCCTGCCAAAACCAAGAACGCCCACCAGTAATGTCCAAGTCGTTTCCGCATGGCCCCACCTGCCAATCCGAACTGGAATTTCAATTTTGAGGATACACGCCACCAGATTACGGAACACCCTGCACTCGGCCGAGCACCAGCGGGCGTGACGGATCTCCCCGCTCAAATGCAACGACCACTGTGGCGCCGGATGGAACCTTGCCGGTGGTTATAGAACCGACAGGAAAGGCAACCTGCGCCCAGGCCGTTGCGCCAAGCGCGGGGACTCGTATTTGAACTCGTCCGGACTGCTGCGGGTCGCTGTTATTGCAAACCACACCAAGGTATACGCCGTAGTACGCCATGAACTCCTCCGATGTTGAGGATGCACTGCCGCATATTATGTCCCGATTCCACGATCATTGCACACGACATTGACATTGCATCTGCGCTCGACCGTCAGCCCATGGTGGGCTGCTAAGATGCCACGTGTAGTTCGCGTTGCCGCGGGGGTCCTGGCAGCTAAACGCAGCGTCTTAAGTAAT
>PLWR01000282.1 GCA_003165615.1 Acidobacteriota bacterium
TGCTGCGGCCCGGCCGCTTCGATCGGCGCGTGGTTGTTCCGCGGCCTGACGTGGGCGGTCGCGAGGCAATCCTGAAGGTACACACGAAAAAGATTCCTCTGGCTGAGGATGTTGATATCTCCGTCCTGGCGCGCGGCACGCCCGGCTTTTCCGGCGCTGACCTGGCGAACCTCGTCAACGAGGGAGCGCTCCTCGCCGCGGGACAGAATCGCAAAACCGTCACCATGATGGACTTTGAAACTTCCAAAGATAAAGTCCTGATGGGACCGGAACGTAAGTCGATGATCCTCTCCGAGAGCGAAAAGAAAAACACCGCGTATCACGAAGCCGGACACGCGCTGGTGGCTGCCAATATTCCCGACGCCGACCCCCTGCACAAGGTCACCATCATTCCGCGCGGCTGGGCCCTGGGCCTGACGCAGCAACTTCCTCTGGACGACAAGCACACGTACACGCGCGAGTACCTGGAAGCCCAACTTGCCGTGTTGATGGGCGGACGCGTGGCCGAGGAGTTGTTTTTGCGCCATATGACCACGGGCGCTGGCAACGATATTGAACGCGCCACTCAAATCGCCCGCAATATGGTGTGTGAGTTTGGCATGTCGAACCTCGGGCCGCTCGCCTTTGGCAAGAACCAGCAGGAAATTTTCCTGGGACGCGACATCACCACCCAGCGTGACTTTAGTGAAGACACGGCCATCAAGATTGACCATGAAGTGAAAACCTTCGTTACCAATGGCTACGAGCGGGCCAAGAACATCCTCTCGACCAACCACGATGTTCTGATCCGCATCGCCGAGGCCCTGCTGGAACGCGAAGTTTTGGACGCCATCGAGGTCAAGACCTTGATCGAAGGCAGGATCTTGCCGGAATTCGTTCGCGTCAAACCCCTGCCTCCACCTCCTGAAACTGTGCAGGTGCTCAAGCCGCAGACTTCCTCGCCCTCCGGCATGCCACCCCACGAGCGCCCTCAACCGGCGTGAGCGCGGGAAGAGACGAAAATCGAAATTCGAAAATCGAAGTTCGCCCCGGGTTTCGAATTGTGGGTTTCGAGTCTCGGCCTCGCCCTGGGGTGTTATAATCCTCCTATGATCGCCAGCCTGAAGTATACCCACGCCGATCTCCAGCTTATGCCCGACGACGGCAAACGGCGGGAGATTATCAACGGAGAACTTTACGTGACGCCCTCGCCTGTGAATTACCATCAGAAGATCCTGTTCAACCTCACATTGGCTATGGGGAAGTTTCTTGAAGATAACCCCCTCGGTGAACTGCGCTTTGCCCCGCTGGATGTAATCCTGAGCGAACACGACGTTCTGGAACCGGACCTGCTGCTTGTTTTGAATGATCATAAGGACATTCTGCAAGATTGGGTGCGCGGCGCTCCCGACCTGGTGATTGAAATCCTCTCCCCCACCACCGAGGCTCGTGATCGCGGCATTAAATTGAAAGCTTATGCCCGGTACGGCGTACAGGAATACTGGATTGTCGATCCCATAGCGCAGGTGATTGAGGTGTACCGCCTGACGGCGGAGGGCTACCACCTGGCCGCGACATGCGCGAAGGGCAATGCGGTCGAAACTCCCTTGCTGCCCGGATTTTCTCTGGCCGTCGGCTCAATTTTCAACCCCTAAACCTCTCCAGGCCTGTTTTTTTGACTGCCGCACTTCTTTTCCCGCGCAATTTTGCCCCCGCCGCCAACACGGCTCCCGCACCAGGCAGCCTCACTCCGCTATTCGGATCCTAAGTTGTAAGCTGTCCGTGGTCCGTAGTCCGTCGCCACCTGCGAGCGACCAGCGATCAGTTAAAGATGCCCAACGGGTGCTTGTCTCGCAGGAATGGGGTTTGCATTCAAAGACCCCAAATGGCGATAATGGGCCACGGACAACTGACAACGGACGTTGTTGTCTCAATATGTACACGAAATCTCGTCCTGAATTCCAAATAGCAGTTAGTGGCCACAAAACCCTGATGGGTGCTCGCACCTTCATCATGGGCGTGCTCAACGTCACGCCGGATTCTTTCTCTGATGGCGGGCTTTACTTCGACCCGGTTCGCGCTGTCGAGCGCGGCCTGGAGTTGGCCCGCCAGGGGGCTGACTGGATCGACGTGGGCGGCGAGTCCACGCGGCCGGGTTCGCAACCCATTTCTGCTGAGGAAGAGCTGCGGCGCGTGCTGCCGGTCATCCGCAATCTGCGGCGCAAGCTGCGCGATGTTCCCATCTCGATCGACACCACCAAGGCCGAGGTCGCAGAGCAGGCGCTTCAAGCCGGGGCGAACATTCTGAATGACATCAGCGGCCTGCGTTTTGAACTTGACCTCGCGGATGTCGCCCGCCGCCACCGTGCCCCGCTGATCCTGATGCACACGCGCGGCAGACCCGGGACCATGCAGCGCCTGCCTTTCGCGCGGGACATCTGGCGCTCCCTTGTAAGCGGCTTGGAAACATCCATCCGCCGCGCCCTCGCTGCCGGGGTGAAGCGGTCGCAGCTCATCCTCGATCCCGGCTTGGGCTTCGGCAAATCGCGCCGGCAAAACTATGAGATTCTCGCCGGCCTCACAAAACTTCATCGCTTCCACCTTCCCCTGCTCATAGGCGCTTCGCGCAAATCCTTCGTGCAAGCTATCGTCGCGGGCGAAGGGCTTGATGTTTTGCGAGCGCCGCGCTCCGGAGTTCGTTACTGGCCCCTCGCAGGCAAGCGCGGCAATAAATCGGAACGCCGCGGCGACGCGCCCGAACCGAACTCCGCGCTCCCCACGACGGGTGATGCCGCCGCTGTTGTCGCCGCCATCCTGGGCGGCGCCCACATCGTGCGCGTCCACGACCCCGCCGCCATCCTGCCCGCCGCGCGCGTTGCCGACGCCTTGCTCGCCGCGCATCGTTAGAGCATCTTTAATTTAAGTGTANNAGCACTTAAATCCAAACCGCTCTAGCACCCCTGCCGATCTTCTGGTGCTGTCCTGATTTGAACGTAACGCCGCCGTCTTGGCGGCACCTTGTCGGCTGGAAGCCGGCACCTGGAGTTTCTACATTTGAGACGA
>PLWR01000043.1 GCA_003165615.1 Acidobacteriota bacterium
GCCGGGGCAGCCTGTCTTCGGCGATTTGAGACGGTGTAACGGAGTGGCCCCGCCTTCGCCAGGCTACGGCGCGGCAAGCATGGAAGCGGGCCGGTGGAGCGGTTCGCCGGGCCGGGCTGGAATGGAGTGGAGTGGAACCGGCTTGAATTGGCGAAGTCAGGCCCCTTCTTGGGCCGATGTGTCGGTGGAAGCCTCTTCCGGCGACTCATCGGTGGTCGCGGGTTCGCGGGTGTTGCATGTTGAATCGCCAGGGCCTAATATGGGGGCGGATCGTTTATTGCGCATTTGTTATGCTCGACATTAAACTAACTTTGCAGTCGAACCCGGCGTTGCGTTCCTCGAGCATTGATCACGAGGCACAGTGGATGAAGTCGGAAGGTCCGATCTAATATCCGGTTGGCCGGAATCGCCCTCTGCGCGCCGATGAGGGTTGTTGGGTTTATTTCATACGCTCTGGACAATTGGTTGCCAGGGCCAAGGCAGCGGGCTTTTGCCAGGTTTCCCCTTCCGAGGATCTGCGCACCTACACTGGTGAGCCTGCTGGCGCGCGGGGGTGGCAGGTCGAGTGCTCGACCATGGAGTTGGCCAAAGCCCCGATTCCTCATCAGGGTTTCCAAGGATTCAGGTATGTCACACCTCGTGAATTGGCCTCCTTCGAGGCAGCATTCCGGTGAGACTAGCAGCATGATCGCTGGTTCCGAGACCGGTTCATGAGGCTCCTTTTGGGCGAACCTCTGAATCCTGACAGGGGGCGTGCATCGAGCATCTTCTTTTGGGCGGCGGGGTGCCTTCTGACCTTCGGGCCGAGGGGCGGGCAAGGTGGAAAATTTCCTGGGCAATGGGGGCTTTCTGACGTTGGGTAGGGGGGTTCCGCCGACACTCGCGCGCCGGGGGGATGACTCCGGACCGCCCCGGACGGCGCGTGGGTGGCCAGAGGGGTGAGGGTTGGCCAAGCGTAGGCGGATCGTGCGCGGCCAACGACGGTGGAATCGAAACGGCGTCCGCGGGTTGGCGCGCCTGACTCGCGTAGCGGCGACTGTGGAGCATCCTTGTGGGGCGTCCGTTGTGGTTTGGCGTTGGAATGCTTCACTAGACATGCGATTGGCTGCGTCCTGATGCCCTTGAAGTGGCACTGGTTCTGATTTAGTCTGTAAGCATGAAGCCGGAGCAAAGAGACGAACAGACAGGCTCCCTGCAAGTTTGAATTATGAACCAGAAATGGATGTCCCTGCTGGAGAAAGCAATCGGGATTGCGGTGGAAGCGCATCGCGGTCAGAAGGACAAGGCGGGCGCCCCGTACATACTCCATCCGCTGCGGATGATGGGCCGCATGGAGACGGCGCAGGAGAAAATTGTGGCAGTGCTGCACGACGTGGTGGAGGACACGACTTGGACCCTCGATCGTCTGCAACGCGAAGGATTCCCCGATGAGATTTTGCGGGCACTTGATGGCGTGACCAAGCGCGCGGCCGAGTCTTACGAGGAATTCGTGGAGCGATCACGGAGCAATCCCATCGCGTGGCGAGTGAAAGTCGCAGACCTTGAAGACAATATGGACCTCCGGCGGCTTGAGACTTTGACCAACAAAGACTTTGCGCGGTTGCGAAAATATCACCGCGCGTGGAAGCAATTGAACAGGCCTTGAGCGCAACGGACACACCAAAAACATTTTCCGTTCTCGTGATGGATATGTACCACTCAATGGACAGGGAGGAGCAGAGCCAGGTTGACGGCTTTCAGACATATGAAGCGGCCCGTGAGTATGTCCGGCGCCGAACGCGGGATTCCGTGCAGGAAGAGCGGCCCAACAGCACCAGCCCAAAAGACCTGGAGGACCGCTGGTACATGTTCGGCGAGGATTGTCTCGTTATGGGCGGCGATTACTCCGGTGGAGAGGAACTCGACTTTTTCATCGCCAATCCGGCAACCCCGGAAGAACGGAATTGGACCAGCCTTTCGCCAGACCGTGTTTGAAGAAATATTCCAGGTCAATGGCGTGGAGGCGTAAAAGACCCGGCGTGGCCCATGTGCGCCCTGTGCGGCCGATTTCGCAAGTCGGCGCGAGCGGGGTTGCCTCTGACCTTGCCGCCGGGCACGGCGTTCGACCATGTGGAACCGGTTTGCGCCCCGGATTCAGTGTTGACGGAACCGCCGCCGGGGGTTAAATCGCATTTGGCGAATGAAAATATGAATTATTCATCTTTAGAGAACGATCATAAACTTGACAATGACGACCTTAAAAGCGAGCCGTGGATTGTGGTTGACCCGTTTTTCAAGCGCGAATGGCTAATCCCGCAAGGGGTGAGATATTATATTGTTGAGGACAAGACAACTGGCAAATGGTTCATTTGCGAACGATGGACTGATACGGCTGTTGCCGGAACGGAGGCAAACACTCGCGCAGATGCAATTCGCCTGTTTTACAAGGTGTGCAATCGTCCAATGCCAGAAGGATACAGAATTCCACGACCAATGACAGGCGTGGCCCACCACGGAGAAACGGGTTAGAACTTCAAATTGAGGCACTACCAACCGAGTGGGCGCAAATTATGCGCAATTGCCGGGGCTTGTGGCGGGGTTTGGTCGCGGGGGCGCCCCCGCCCCCCGGTCAGACCAACGACGAAACCGCACCGTCAATGGGCGCAAAGTGAACAGTATAGGCGTTTTGGTCGCCCGGAGGCAGCCGAAAAAAGGCCTGGCCTCAGCCCATGCGTGGCTTGTGGTTGCGCTTTTCGCGCACGGCGGACCGTTTTGGAGGCCAATGGCACGGCTCTTGCGGGTTTGGGCGCGGGGCGCGGTTGCCAGCGGCCCGGATTCCGCCTGTATGCCCCGGCGAGCTTGCCTTGCTGGCGGACACGGCGGGCCATTGCGCCCGACTTGGGCTGCTTGGGCGCGTTTGGGTGCGGGGTGCGCATGTCCGGGGCGACCCGCCCAGTCAGACTACGCCCGAATGCGCTTGTGCTGCCGTAAGTCCTCCTGCTCCTGTTCGCTTTCGACGTGCCGTCGAGCTTTGGCTGACAGGTAAGACTCAAACTCCGCAACCGACCTCGCCCCGGCCCGCATCCTTCCGTATGGCACGTACGGGTTCTCCGACCGCGCCAGCACCCAGCCAGCCAGTTCGCCAACCCGGTCGGGGAAACGGGACTGATAGCGCCGGTAAACCCAGATAACGCTGGCGACCGATCCGCCGCACCAGTGCAACTCCAATTCGGCGGCGGTCAGGCCACACACCAGATTTCTGAGTTTGGTTTCGGGTGGCGTGTCGGCGACCTCGTTCCAGCGATCCCAGCCAAGGCGGTTGACCTTCTCGAACGGCTTGAGCCGGGCCAGAAGCTGATCCCGCTCGACGGAAGGGCGGTCGCCAAGGCTGCCCAGCGCGATCAAATCTTCTACGACTGCTGGCGGAAGGTCGTTCATCGGTGCATGGAGAGCGTAGGGGAAACGCTTTCAACGCGCAAGGTGTACACCGCTGCGCTAAATTCATTTCTGCGCGGTAATTCAATCTCCGTACGGCGGTTCCGTCAATCCCGAAATCGGGGTGCGACCGCCTCCGTTTGGTCGAAGGCCGCGACGGCCGGCAGCACACCGAGAAAGGCCCCATGTTCAATGTCACCTTCCAACGAAAATCGGGTGGATCAATTTTGAAAGCACCGGCGAGCCAACTGTGAACATGCTCACCGGCCAGATGAGCGGCTATGTCTGGAGCGCCAATTGCGGGTGGGATCAACCTGACCGCCTCGGCGTCATCCGGCAGCCGGACCACCGCGAACCGGGCGGCCCGCCACGCGCAGTTGTCAACCGGCTTTATTCTGATATCATTTTTCCAGCGCGGCGCGGATGTGAAGGACTTGCGCTATCAGGTAAGACAACATCGCAGATCCGAATGTCACTCCGGCCCCGACCGCATAGCCCCGCACCGCCTGGGAGACACTTTCTTTACCGCCCACATGGCTACTCAGGCAAATAACAAAGGCAAAAATGCAAAGACATCCAAGCACCGCAAGCACGCGAGCCACGACTTCAAATGTGCTGGCAACGCCGCGTATGCGTTGTGATTCTGTTTTTAGTTTACCAGGCGCGCTTGCTCCTCGCATGTTGTCTGCGGTTACTTCAGCCTCCATCACTGGATTCGGCGCAACCTTGGCCTCTGGTTTGAGTGTTTTAGACGGCGGCGGGGAAAGAAGCGTCTGCATTTTGGCGTCCGGCAGCGGCGGGACGAAGAGAATCGTCTCCAAGCCACAATGCGGACAAGCGATTTTGTTGTTGTCCTTGGAGAGGGTAATGGCATTGAATTCAATGTGTCCGTTGCAATTCTGGCAAGGGCAGGTGGCAAGTCTAAACGTGCTCATGGCTGTGGTTAGATCATACGCAGTCAAAGAAAGGGCGCGAACCCAACGCACCCGGACAGAGACACCACGAAGCGCTTGGACAGAGATACGTCAAGACGCGCCCATGTGGGATGCGCGCCCTCCGGCTCTGTCCAAAATCATCAAAAAATCGCAGTTTGCTGTCTGACCTCCCGACTGCGCTAAATGTGTTCGTATTGGACGATTCAAGACCCGCACGCCGGTTCCGTCAAGGCTGAATTTGGGGCTGGACCTGCTCCGCGTGGTCGAACGCCGCGTTCATACGTTGCCCCGCCACCCGGACAAATACTCTTGATAATGTGGGAATTGCCAGACATGGACGCTGCCAGCCCTTCTCTCCACCCGATGACGGCCCTAATCCCACCTGGACACCAGAAGTCTGAACAGCCCGTCCCCAGGCCACAATCATGGCCCACATGGCTCCTTTGTGGGGTTCCACCAGACTTCCAACAATCCCGCCCCGTGGCAGCGCATGGAATCCTGATCTTTTACTTGCGATTTCCTGCCGATTTGCCCATGATGCGTTCG
>PLWR01000538.1 GCA_003165615.1 Acidobacteriota bacterium
GGACCGATTCCATTCGCCACAGCGCTGACTTGCATCTTGCCGCCCTTGCCGCCCAGGAAGCTTTGAAGAAACTCGACGGTCTCATTGCCCTCTATCAGCAGAAGGAGGGGCGCCCACCGCGCTCCCTGCAAGACCTGCTTGCCGCAGGCTATTTGCGTGGGATTCCACTTGATCCGTCGGGCGAGCCTTTTGTTGTCGGGACGGATGGCCGCGCCGCGTTGGGCCCGAAGTGGCGAATTGAATTGGATTTGGTGCAGTGAAGAGGAGACAGGAGAAAGGAGTTAGAAGCTGGGAGGCGGGGTACGAATGGGCTACATTCCAGCTTCTAACTTCTAGCTGCTGTCTCCTTCTCCGAAAGGACCCCGCATGGAATACATTCGCTTTATGTTTTGGGAAGGCGCCAAGGTTCTGGGGCTGGTTTTTCTGGGATTGGTTTCCGTCAAGGCGGTGGCCGCTCTTACCGTGCGTCAGGCTTGGATGAAGCATGCTCTCTACCTGGCGATTCTGGGCCTGGCATTGGTGGGGGCGCGGATTGCCGGCAACGACTTGGCGGCACAAGTATACATGTGGAGCAGTGATAGCAGCCTGACTCGCGGTGACGTGGAAAAAGCCTATACCAACGCCCTCCAGGCGGTGGCCTTGCGCCCCAACAATTTGAGCTATTGGCACAGTCTGATTCAGGCCAAAATGCGCATGGAGCAGCTTCAGTCGGTGGTGGATGACGAGCCCGCCGTGCGCGCCTTGAGCAACGGCGAACTCGATGAGGTGGACGAATACCAGTTCGCGTTGTGCGCGTATTTCCTCGGACAGTACGACAAAGTTGTGGCCACCACCCTGCGCCTGATTCGCCAGAACCCTTCCTACGCCGCGCCCTATGTTTTGCAGGGTCTTGCTTACACGGCGGAGAAGAAGTATCCCGAGGCGCAGCAGAGTCTCCTCGCGGTGCTTCAAATTTTTCCCAATAATCAAGCCGCTGTGGAGAGTTTGGCGCGAGCCTTCTATCTTGCCGGCGATCGGCAGCAGGCGCTGGCAGTGCTCGATGAGACGGTGAAGTTCCCCTTCCCCGCGCCGGTGCGGCAGCGGTTCGAGGCGCTGAAAGGGCTCTATGACCAGTAGTTCGCACCTCACGTTCCACGTGCGGCTGGAGGACTTGGTTGCCCTCACCTTCTTTCTCCTCAACCTCCTTCTCCGAATCATCTTTCGCGGCCTGAAAGGCGGCAATTTCAGCCCGGCCGACGTCCTCATTATCATCCCCGCCGTCACCCTGTTGCTCGCCAAGGAAATGGTCCATTACTTTATGGCGGCCAAGCCCGGTTCTGCCGCCGGCAGCGCCGGACCTTGGGATTTCGTCCGCCCGTTTTGGGAAATCATCCGCGATTGGTTTCCATTTCTTATTATCCTGCTGATGTACTACACCCTGTGGGGCGACGCCACCCTGCTGATGGTTACCACGGACCGCGACCAGGCCCTGATTGCGCTCGACCAGCGCCTTTTTGGATTTCAAGCCAGCCTGGTAATGCAACGCATCATTTCTCCCAAGCTGACCTCGTGGATGACCTTTGCCTATTTCTTCCATCTCATCAACATTCCCCTGGTGGCGTGCTTTCTTTACGTTTGGCGCGAACGCACTCGCTTCCGCGAGATGATGAGCGGCATCATGGTGGTTTCTTTCTTCGGGCTGATGGGTTACCTTATCGTTCCCGCCATCGGACCCCTTTATACCATGCGCGATCAATACACCGTCCCCCTGCAACAATCGGTTTGGATGCTCAGCCGTCAAATGGATTTCATGAACTTTGCCCGCATTCGCCGTGATGTTTTTCCCAGCGTGCACGTGGCGCTTTCCTTTGTGGTTTGGCTTTATGCCTACCGGAATTCCAAGAAGCTCTTCTGGATTCTCTCGCCGCTGATTCTCAGCCTCTGGTTTTCCACGCTCTACCTTCGCTACCATTACCTGATCGATGTGGTGGCGGGATTGATTCTGGCGCCACTTTCCTTTCTGCTGGCCAATTGGCTCTTCCGCCGTTTCGGTGAGATACCGATTCGGGTGGCCATTCCCGTGAGCTGGGCGAATCGCCTGCCATGGTTACCCAAGCCGACTGCGGCGGAGATCCCGCAGAAAGTGGAGGGAGGCCAATGAGCGCGCAGCTTTCAGTTCTCGGTTTTCAGGGGAAGAACAAGTCAAAAGGCAAAAGGCAAAATGCAAAACTAACAATTCTTCTTCCCTCGCCCCCTTGGGGGAGAGGGGGGACCGCAAGGCGGTGGGTGAGGGGGTCAAACGCCAAATGAGACCGCACTCCTTTCCGGCTCGCCAGGAATCCGCTGCCCACGCGGGCGCGAAGGGAAGCGCGTCTACGGAGTGGCTTCTCGCCCTGCTGCTCCTTCTTGCCATCCTCCCCTATCTCAACACGCTGCAAAATGGCTTCGTCTATGACGACAACAATGAGGTTTTGACCAACCCTTATATCCGCAGCTTCGCCCACGTGGGAGATATCTTCAGCACCCGAATTCTGGCGCACCTGGGCGCGCGCGGCGCCACCAACTACTACCGCCCTATCAGCATTTTTGGCTTCTTGATTTGTTACAAGTTATTCGGGCTGCTCCCCTACGGATACCATCTGGCGAATTTGTTCCTGCACGCGCTCATTGTGTGTTTGTTGTATGGGCTTTCCAAACGCCTCTTTCAGGATCAGTGGCTGGCTTTCACGGCTGCCGCGATCTTCGCGTTGCACCCGATCCACACCGAATCCGTGGCATGGGTCTCCGGAGTGACGGACCTGGACTTGGCAGTTTTTTACCTGGCCACTTTCTGGTTATTCCTCGCGAGCGCCCGGCCGCAGGGGGCGCGCTCCGAGTGGATGCACTTGGGCATGGTGGGGAGTTTTATTCTGGCGCTGCTATCCAAAGAGCAGGCGGTGACGCTGCCGCTCACGGCCATGATTTACGAGCACTTTTACCGCGACGATCGCGCCGGCACCACCTGGCAACAGAAGGTCTCGCGCTACGGCTCGCTATGGCTGTTGGTGCCGGTCTACGTCCTGTTTCGCATTCGCTTCTTTGGCGCCTTTGCCCCGGTTCTGCTCACCCGCAATGTGAGCTGGTACGAGGCCATACTTTCCTCGTTCCCCATGGCGGGCAAGTATTTGTCGAAGATGATCTGGCCCGTTCACCTCATCGCCTATTATCCCTTTCACAAAAGCGTTACGCCGCTCGATCCGTGGGTCCTGGCAGGAGTCGCGTCGCTGGGCTTGTGCGCGCTGGCTTTTGGGCTCCTCTGGAAACGCTACCATCTGGTTTCCTTCGGTTTTATCTGGTTCTTCATCAACATTGCTCCCGTGCTGAATTCCCGCTGGCTGGGCCCCAACGTCTTCACCGAGAGGTACCTCTATCTTCCTTCCGTGGGCCTTTGCTGGGTGGCCGCATGGGGGATTCAGGAAATCTGGACTCGGAGCGCCGCTCGCCCACGCGCCTGGGGCGGGGCATTCGGAGTTTTCCTGGGTGTGCTCGCGGTGCTGGCGTTCGTCCGCATTGTGACCCGCAATCGCGATTGGCGGGACGATGCCACCTACTACCGCGTTACGCTGGCCGACGTGCCGGAAGCTGCCAGCCTCCGCCTGAATCTGGGAGCGGTATACTGGAATCGTATGCAAC
>PLWR01000244.1:0-2719 GCA_003165615.1 Acidobacteriota bacterium
AGCTCACCGATATGCAGTGCCTGCCTGACAACCTCAAGGACCGCCAATACTATCGTCCTACTGATCAGGGCCTGGAGAAGCGACTGAAGGAGAAGATGAGGGCCATCGAGGAGTGGAAGAAACAACGGGCGAGTGAGAAGTAATGGGCGGTTGGTGAAAACGCTTTCGCCGAGTCGAAACTGAAACGAGGATGAAATGAATCGCCGGTCTTTACTGTCCTACCTGAGCAAAGCGGCAGCCGTTACTTTCTCGCCCTCGCTTTTGGGAGCCTTGCCGCTGCCTCGACCCACGGATTACTCGCTAGCCCCGCCAGCAGACATTGTCAACGGCTCCAGCCGCCTGCGGTTTTATAAAGGCGACGCGGGCTTGGCACTCGAGTTATGCGGACCCACAGGGCGCACAATCGCTGCGATCAACCACCCTGTGCGCATCTTCTACGACCGCCGGGGCAACGGTTCCGAAGTGGATGCCGCGTTCACCTCGGTGGACTCTGTTCATGGCGGACTGGTGGCCTACACAATGGTCACCGACTCGCGCCACAACCGCTGGTCCATCAAACTTAATGTGAGCAAGTGGAAAGGCGAAGGCTTCCGGTGCGACTTCGACTATCAACTGCTGGAGGGCGAAGCGAAGAACGTCTTCTTCGAGCACGGCATGGTTCCTGACCTTGCCGCCTCGGCTGATGACACGTATGTCTTGATGCCTGGCATCGTCTACGACGGTAACCGCCTGGCGCGCCCTGACGGAGAGGTTCCGCGGCTGAACTCGACTGACCGCTTCCAGTTGGACACACCCGTGCTGAGCCTTTCGACCACGGCCACCCTGCTCTACGAAAAGGCCACGGGCAACACACTGGTCACGATGACGGAGGTTGAATCCGGGCTGGGGCCCTCGGGGTTCAGCTATGTGATGCGGCCGGGGCAGCACCAACTCGCGGTGCTGGCGCCGCTCTATCGAGAGGAGCACTTTCACGGCCATGTCTATGAACCCTGCACTCCGGCAGGGGCGAATGTCGCGCAAGGGCAGAGCTTCAAGATCACGGTTTTCCATTTGCCCACGCACTATTCCACGCTGGCGGAGTTCTTCTCCGCCTTTCACGCCATCCGCGAACCGGCCGCCTTTGTGCGCACGCCGCGCCTTCCCATGTCCAAAGCGGCGGAGATGGTGGAAAGGAACTTCAACGTCGTCGACTGGTGCAAGGGAAACTACTACATCAATGCTTCGCCTCCGGATTACGACCCGGTCACGAAGGGCTGCGACAGCCTGCCCATCGACTGGCACCTCATCGTCGGATGGTGCGCCGGCTCCATCACCGGCTATGCCCTGTTGAAGACGGGCGATGAGCAGAGCCGCGAGCGCTCCTGCGCCATGCTCGACTTGATTGCCGAGGGCGGCATATCTCCCTCGGGCCTCTTCTGGTCAAACTACGGCAAAGGGCAATGGGACAAGGGCAACACCAAAATCGCCATGCACCAGCACATGCGCATGCCGGGCGATGCTGCGTTCTTCTTCCAGAAGGCCATCGCGCTGGAGAAGAGTCGCGGCAGGGAACATCCGGAATGGGTGCGCGCCGTGGTCAGAAATCTTGACGCCTTTGCCAGGCTGTGGCGGGAGAACCGTGACTTCGGCCATTTTGTGAACCGCGAGACGCTCAAAATCGAGGAGACCGGCAGCGCCGCTGGCGCGCTTTGCATCGGAGCGCTGGCGTTGGGCGCCGGTTTGCCCAATGGAAAGGAGTACCTCGCCGTGGCGCAAGAGGCGGCGGACGCCTACTTCGAGCGCTATGTCGAAACCGGTTGGCTCGCCGGAGGTCCGTTGGATATTGGCATCACCTCGGATTCGGAATCGGCCACCGCCATCCTGGAAAGCTTTGTCACTCTCTACGAGGCGGCTCCGAATCCCAAGTACCTGAAGTACGCGCAAATGGCGGCGGATATCCTGGCGAGCTGGGTGGTTGCCTACAACGCCCCCTTCCCTCCTGAATCCGATTGTGGCCGGGTCAAGATTCAGACCGTCGGCGGTGTGCTGGCCAACTCGCGCAACCACCACATCGGACCCACAATGGCCACAACCTCGGGCGATGCGTTCTTCCGTCTCTACCGGTATACCGGAAAGGCTGTCTACCTGAAACTCTTGCAGGATGTGGTGAGCGGCCTGCCCCAGTATCTCTGCATCCAGCCGGGCCAGTTTGGTCAGATGCAGGTGGGAATGATGAGCGAGCAGTACAACATGTCGGATGAACTGGGCACGCGCGGACACGTTTGGCAGGTCAACGCGAGCTGGGGGGCCACGGGATTGCTCCTCAGTTACGGTGCATTGCCCTCCATCTATGTGGACCGGCCGCGACGCACGCTGGCCGTCTTCGATCAACTTGAAGCGAAAGCCGATTTTGAGGATCAAAACCTCACGATCGGGAATATGACACCCTATGATGCCGCGGTCACCATCGCTGTGGAAACAAACCAGCAAGCAAGGATCACGTTGCCCGCGGGCCAGGCGAGAACGATCTCGCTGAAGACGCTTTTGTAGCGCTTTTGTAACGCTGACCTTGAGGTCAGCACTCACACCCCGGCCTCACGGCCAGCGCTACATCACATGCTCGTAAATCACCCTTTCCGAAAGCGGGGTAGGGCATCAGAGTTGGGCGTATTTTGCCCTACTCTGCGGTTCGTAAATGGGTCATAGTATTTTGACGATGTTGTGAAAAGATAAAAGCCGC
>PLWR01000244.1:2732-2932 GCA_003165615.1 Acidobacteriota bacterium
CCCTTGCGAATGGCGGCTTCCACGACCTCAGGCACAAACTCCGGCCGGCGAAATATCACCACGGTGTCAAACGGCTCGGGCACAGCATCGAGTGACGCGTAGACCTTCTTACCCAACACCGAGTCTTCATGCGGATTCACGGGGATGATTCGATACCCATGGTCTTGCATGTATTCCGCCACGCCGTGGCTGGGGCGCAT
>PLWR01000388.1:0-181 GCA_003165615.1 Acidobacteriota bacterium
ACGATGGATGGGACGACCTGTTCTGTTCCTACTGGGGCCAAAATATTTTGTTCCACAATAATGGTGATGGAACCTTTACTGACGTGACGACTAAAGCTGGCTTGCAGGCGGATAGGGTCCGGTGGGGGTCGGGATGCACCTGGCTGGACTATGACCTGGACGGGAATCTGGACCTTTTTGT
>PLWR01000388.1:251-6469 GCA_003165615.1 Acidobacteriota bacterium
ATTTTGATAACGACGGCTGGCCCGATATCTATGTAGCCGTCGATTCCCACGGCAGCATGTTGTTTCAAAATAAGCATGACGGCACTTTTGAGGAAATTGCCTTGCGCGCCGGTTGCGCCTGCAGCGATGATGGCCGCCAGCAGGCCGGTATGGGCGTGGGGGTGGGCGATTATGACGCCGACGGCTGGTTTGACATCTTTAAGACCAATTTTGAGGGCGACGCCAACAATCTCTACCACAACAACCAGGACGGAACCTTCACCGATGATGCCTATCGAGCCGGCGTGGGTGGCCTATCTCCCTACGTCGATTGGGGCGCCGGTTTCATCGACTATGATAATGACGGCTGGCCCGACATCTTTTACGTCACGGGCCACGCCTATCCGGAAGTGGAAAACGCCGGCATCGGATCCTTCTACAAGTCCCCCCGCAAGGTCTATCGGAATCTGGGGAACGGGAAATTTCAGGACACCTCCGCCCATCTCGGCCCGGGAATTACGGAGCTTTACGCCAGCCGCGGCTGCGCCTTCGGTGATTATGACAACGACGGCGACATTGATGTGCTGGTGCTGAACATGAACGACCCTCCCTCGCTGCTGCGCAACGACGGCGGAAATAAGAACAACTGGATCAAAATCAAATTGCAGGGGGTCAAGTGCAACCGCACGGCGATTGGCGCGCGCGTCTACGTGACCACCGGAAAGCACACGCAAATGGATGAGGTCCACAGCGGGGGGAGCATCATGTCGCAATCCGATTTGCGGCTGCATTTTGGACTCGGACAGGAAAAAGTTGTGGATGCGATCGAAGTCCTGTGGCCTACCACCCACAAGCGGGAGAGATTTGCGGGCATCGAGGCCAACCAGATTCTGACCATCAAGGAAGAATCCGGAATTGTCAAAACGGCCAAGGCGCGCTGAAAGAGATTCGAGTTCAGGTTCTATTGACCGCAAGACTATTGACCGCAAGACTTCGACATAATAAGTGTAGAATACGACGTTCGAAATTTATCAGAATTGAGGCCCGGAAGCGGGGCGGCAATTATTATCGGGGAGGGAAATGCGCAAAGACTCTGGCAAACCCGCAGGGTTTGGAATCCGGCTGATGGCGATACTTACCATGCTGGCAGGGCTCGCCAGCATGCCCGCGCCGGGCCTGGCGCAGCAAGGGGCAGAGGCGGAGCTGTTCAAGCAAGCGCGGGCCTATGAGGACCAGCAAAACTATCCGGCGGCAGAAGACCTTTATCGGAGGGTGCTGGCCTCCGACCCCGATAATCCCGAAGCCCTGAAGCACCTGGGCATTCTGGAACAGACCGACCTCAAGCTCGATGACTCGATAGAAACCTTCAAGCGCGTCTTGTCCGGGCACCCGGACTATCCGCAGGTGAACTTCTACCTGGGCCTTTCCTATTACGCGAAACATGATTTTCAAAATACCATAGCGAGTTTGCAGCGGGAGGCGAAAACCCCCACAGCGCATCCGGCCACCCGGTACTATCTGGCCTTGGCCCTCGAGGCGGACGACCGGAATGATGATGCCATCGACCAGCTCAACGAGGCCGCCGTACGAAACCCGAAAAAACCCGACGTGTTTTTCGAGTTGGCCCGACTGCACATGGCGGAGGCGCTCCGCGCCGCCGGCCGGCTTTGGAGCATTGATCCGGATTCCTATCAATACCACATGCTTATGGGTGAGATCTATAATCAGGAAGGACACTATGAAGCGGGCATTGCGCAATACCAGGCCGCGCTGAAGAAGCAGCCAGACGCGGTGGGGATCCATTCCCCCATCGGAGTGGCCTATTTCCTGCTAAACCAGATTGAACCCGCGGAGAAGGAATTGCTCTTGGCGGTTCAGGAGACGCCCGACGATCCGATTGCCAACTTCTATCTGGGCAACTTGGAACTGCGCGCGCACCAGTTCACCAAAGCCCTTCCATATTTGAAACGGGCTGCGGAACTCCAGCCCAAGAATGGGGAGAACCGCATTCTGCTTGGGCGGTGCAATCTCGCCCTGGGGTAATTAAAGGAAACCAAGGAGGATTTGCTGGCCGCCGCCGCCGTTGATCCCGCCGATCCTCGCTGCCATTACATGCTGGCGGAGATTTACCAGAAACTGGGCCAGCCTGCCGACCGTCAGCGTGAACTGGACCTGTTCAACAAACTTTCGGCTGCCCAGAAGTCCAAGGGCGTGATTGATGCCTACCCCAATAGTCGGATTTTTCTGGAAAGTAACCGGCGGCTCCAACGATGGGTGAGGAATGACCATTAATGACCAGAGATGGGCGTACGGCCATAATGTCCCTGTGAGTTAGGCGCGCAAAAGGCATTTCTTAGGTCCGACATTTTGTCCCGATAATAACTACTCTGCAAAATAAAAGCTTGACACAGCTCAATCCTCAGTGTTAAAACTTCTGCCGGAAAGATATTAGTAGTCCGTCTTCAAATCTATTAGAAGTTGAGTTCAAGATTGTTTCACCTGGGTAGCGTCGCGTCACGTAAGTTATAAGTAAGTAAGGTACCACTGGCAGTTCCCCTCTGTTCTTCTGCTCCACTGCTTTCTTTGCGTCTCGTCATGGGTCGTATCCAATGTTGAAGGAGGCGTAGGATATGTCCTATCTCAAGCATACAGTTCTTGTCGTAATCGGGTTGCTATTGATGGTGAGCGCCGCCTGGGCGCAGGTCGATCGCGGAACGATGACTGGAATCATCACCGACCAGAGCGGGGGAGTGATTCCCGGTGTCAGCGTCAGCGTGACCAATCAGGCGACGGACGTCGCCACGAATGTGACAACCAGCTCGGCGGGCGTTTATACCGCCCCGCTGTTGCGGGCGGGCATCTATAGAGTGGCCGCCGAGAAGGAAGGCTTCAAGAAATTCGTGCAAACCGGCATCGTCGTTGGCGTAGGCGAAACGGTTCGCGCGGACGTTTCCATGACCCTCGGCGCAAGGACCGAGACCGTCCAAGTCACCGGCCAGGCTCCGCTGCTCCAGCGTGAAACTGCCGAACTCGGGAACGTCATCACCGGTCAGGAAGTGGAAGAATTGCCGCTGACCAGCGTGGGCGACCAGCGGACCCCCGCGAGCTTTATGAAATTGGCCCCCGGCGTTACCGGGCGCGGAAACTCCAGCGGCGGCCCGGGCGCGAACCAATACATGACCACTTCAGTAGGTGGTAGCATCGTGAGCAGCACCACCCTGAAGCTGGACGGCGCGGATTTTACGACCCCAGGCGGGTTCGAGGGTAATCTGAGCGCCCTCCAAATCCCTCCCGACGCCATCGGGGAGTTCAACCTCCAGGCCACCAATCCCTCGGCCGAATACGGACGAAGCGTGGGCGGAACGGCCAGCTTTGTGATGAAGTCGGGAGCCAATCAAATCCACGGGACGGCGTATGAATTCGACCGCAACACCGCTTTGAATGCCAATCCCTGGTTTGTAAACGCTTCGAATCCCGGATGCGAAGCCAATGGCGTAACCACCGCGCCTACCGGCGAGGGAGTCGCGGCCTGCAAGGCGCCTTATAAACAGAACGAGTTCGGCGCAGCGGCTGGCGGGCCCATCAAGAAAGACAAACTGTTTGTGTTTGGCTACTATGACGGTTTCCGTCTGATCCAGGGGAATGCAACCGGTGAATACTATATCCCCACGGCGGCACAGCTCGAGGGCAACTACAACGCCGACCCCGGGCAACCCACTCTCTACGATCCGATAAGCCAGACGACGTGCGGGAACCTGGTTTGTAATAACATAGTGAACCCAACTGCCATCGACCCGGTATCGGCGAAGGTCATTCCCCTGTTTCCCAAGCCAACGAGTTCAGGGGTAGTGAATGGTGTCTTTACGGGCCTGAACTATATCAGCACTACGGCCAACCCCCTGTCGGTCAACATGTGGGGTCTGAAGGGCGACTACAACGTTAACGAGAAGAACCGGCTCGCGGTCACCTTTGCTACGGGGAAGAACACCAGCCCCAACATCCCTGCGATTCCCGCGCCTCTACAGGGCGGCGATCAGCCCAGTGTCAATCAGACGCGGAATTACCGCGTCAACTGGAATCTGGCAGCCAAGTCTAATTTGGTCAACCAAGTCACGTTGAACTTCGACGAGTGGAATAGCGGCGTGGAACCCGTCTCCACTTACGGGGGCAAGAGCGACTGGATCTCGTATCTGGGACTCAAGGGGCTCGCACCCCTCTACGGCACCGAATTTCCCCAAATCAACCTTGGCTCATACGCCTTTGACGGTGGGGGCGGCGCCGGCTTTACCAACGCTCACGGCGAGGGCGTCCAGGACTCCCTGACTTGGGTCAAATCGAGGCACACCGTCAAGATGGGGTTCCAATATTTAAGGCAGGCGGCAAACACTGTCAGCGCAGGCCGGACCAATGGGTATTTCCAGTTCCTGTCATCGGAGACGGGTCTCCTCGGCGATCAGAGCACCGGTATCGCCACGGCCAGCTTCCTGCTGGGCCGCGTGAATGAGGAACAGGTGCAATATATCTACGCCCCATTCTATCCCCGGAGTGGCTATTATGGCGCCTTTGCCCAGGACGATTTCAAGGTCACCAAAAAGCTCACGCTGAATCTCGGCGTGCGCTGGGACTATTTCCAGCCGGACTTCCAGAGGTACAATCACAAAGCCTGGGTTGACCCGACGATGCCGAATCCGGACTTGACTCCCAATATCCCGGGGACGTTCGTCGTTGCCTCCCCTTCCAACCCGTATGGCGTCAACACGTACAAACACCTCTTCAGCCCGCGCCTTGGGTTGGCTTACGCTCTGAACGATAAGACCGTTATCCGGGCCGGATACGGAATTATGTACGGTCAGGGGAACGCCACCGCGCTCGAACAAGGCGGACAGTTTGTTCAGGGGTACAGTGGGAGTTACGACGCCACCTCGAGCAACGGCTTAACGCCCGGCGTCATCTGGAGCGTGGATTCCGCTGTCCCGTTTACTCCCAGCTTCGGTCCCGCAACGTACCTGGGGGGGGGCACTCCCCGGCACTCGGCGGGTTCGCTTTTTGATCTGGAAAAGTCGGACGGACAGGCACCCTACGCGCAAAACTTTAACTTCACCGTCGAACGTCAGTTGCCGGGCCAGGCGACCCTGTCGGTCGGCTGGGTCGGGAACACCGGCATCCACCTTCCGAGCCGCGGTCTGACTCCTATGGACAAGATGCCTCCCCAATACCTGACGTACGGACTCCAAATGGCCTCGGACGGAGTAACTCCCCTTCTCAATGCTCTGATCCAGGATCCCGCTGTCCAGGCCTCCGCTCCCGTCCTCGCCATGCCCATCGATCCGGCGACGGGGAACCACTCTCCGTTCAACGGTTTCGAGGCGCTCTATTCTGCGAAGAACGGTCTGGCCGGCATTGGCACCATGGGCCAGGCCCTGCGCACCAACCCCCAATATCAAGGCCTCCATCGCGACTATGAAGGCCTGGGCGTCTCGACCTACAATGCCTTGCAGGTCAAGCTGGACAAGCGCTTCTCCAACGGCCTGACGCTGCTGGTGTCCTATGCCTGGGCGAAGACGCTCACCGATGGCGGTTCCATGTTCTCCACCTTCTCCTCGGAATTCGGTTCCACCACCCCGTGGAACCGGAAGGACCAGAAGGGGCCCAGCTTCATGGACATTCCCAACAATCTGTCGATTTCCTACATCTATGACCTGCCGTTCGGGCAAGGGAAGAAATTCGCGAATCACGGCGGCGTGGTGAACGCGGTTGTGGGCGGATGGAAATGGTCCGGTATCCTGAGCTACCAGGGTGGCCAACCCCAGAACATTCAGACTGGACCGAGCGCTATTCCGGGCGGCTTGGATGATCAGGGCTGGGGCAACGCGAACCGGGTAGCCGGAGTACCGGTGCGAGACCCCTCGTCCTACGGCCACTTTGATCCACACAAAGACGAGCTGATTAATGAGAAAGCCTTTGTGGTCCCGCCGGCATGGACGTTTGGGTCCTTTGCGGCGACTTCAGAGACTATCAGGTCGTTCCCATACTCCAACGAGGACATGTCGCTGATGAAAGAGTGGAACTNNGCCGACTTCTTCAACCTCTTCAACCGCACGATCTTCGGCGCAAGTGGAGAAAATGGCGCCTATGCGCAGGAGCCCGTCGTCAACTACCCCGGTTACGGCGCGTTGGGCGGCCAGACGAACACTCCAAGGCAGGTCCAATTTGCCCTGAGACTGAAGTGGTAACTCAGG